>CAZIZD010000329.1:0-1506 GCA_964543615.1 uncultured Alcaligenaceae bacterium
ATGATGGCCAAGTACGACGCGCAGAATCCCCCGGCGCTGCGCAGGCTCGTCGCGAGCGGAACGCAACTGCGGCCGTTCAGCAAGGCGATCATGGACGCCTGCTACAACGCGGCCATGGAGCTCTACGCCGAGACGTCCGCCAAGAACGCGAACTTCAAGAAGCTGTGGGACAACATGTCCGCGTTCCAGAAGGACCAGATCCTGTGGTTCCGCGTGACCGAAGCGACGTTCGACAACTTCATGGCGACGGCCGGACAGCAGAGCGCCGCGAAGAAGTAATCGCTCGAAGCCTCACGAAAAAGCCCCGCGTCCGCGGGGCTTTTTCTTTGGGCGGCCGCTGCGCGCAGCGTATGGCGCGCCGCTTCCGATGCTTGCGGCGCTACTTCTTGAACGCGTCCTGCAACTCCTTCGCGGCCTTGTCGTCTTCCTGCTTCTGCTGGTCGAGCATGTTCTGCAACGGGTCGTCGCTCTTGGGGGCGCTTCCGGGCGGGGCTGCAGGGTCGGCGCCCGGCGGCGGAACGGTGTCGTCCGTCGGAATCGTGATCTCGATCTTGCTCGGGTCGACCTTGGGCGCATCGTCCTTGTAGACCATGACCATCTGCGGGAAGAAGATCACCAGCGACACCATGATGAGCTGGATCACGACGTACGGCACCGCACCCCAGTAGATCTGGCCGGTGGTGATCGGCGCCATCTTCCTGCCGGTGAGCTTGTCGAGGTATTCCTTGGCCGGCGCGACGCTGCGCAGGTAGAAGAGCGCGAAGCCGAAAGGCGGATGCATGAACGAGGTCTGCATGTTGACCGCGAGCAGCACGCCGAACCAGATGAGGTCGATGCCGAGCTTGTCCGCGACCGGGCCGAGCAGCGGGATCACGATGAACGAGAGCTCGAAGAAGTCGAGGAAGAACGCGAGCAGGAACACCAGGACGTTCACGACGATGAGGAAGCCCAGCTGGCCCCCGGGCAGGTTGAGCAGGAGGTGCTCCACCCACTTGTGACCGTCCACGCCGTAGAACGACAGGCTGAAGATGCGGGCGCCGATCAGGATGAACACCACGAACGCCGTCAGCTTGGCTGTCGTGTCCATCGCCTGCTTCATGAGCTTGAGGGACAGCCGCCGCCGGCTGATCGCCATGACCAGCGCCCCCGCTGCGCCCATCGCGCCGCCTTCCGTCGGCGTCGCGACGCCGAGGAAGATCGTGCCGAGGACCAGGAAGATGAGCGCGAGCGGCGGGATCAGGACGAACACGACGCGCTCGGCCAGCCGCGAGAGCAGTCCGATCCGGGCGACCTTGTTGACCACCGCGGCGAAGAATGCGACGCCCGTGCCGACCGATACGCAGAGGACGAGCCGTATGTCGGTGGCGACCTCGGGGCTGCCCGACCGGGTGACCACGGTCCTGACCTCGGCAAATCGCAGCAGGACGCGCTCGATTCGGGAGGTGGTCGCGGTGGCCTCCGACAGCGCCACCGACGGCAACTTGATGCTCTGGAGCGCGATGTCGC
>CAZIZD010000329.1:1516-5130 GCA_964543615.1 uncultured Alcaligenaceae bacterium
CGGGGTGAAGCCGGTTGTAGTAGAGCTGCCAGAAGGCGACCGCCGACGCGACCGCGACCAGAGTCAGGACGGCAAGCGACCGGTTCCCCGCGGAGCCGTCGGGCTCGCGCAGCGTGCGCGCCTCGAGCGGCAGCGCCGGCGCCCACTGCGGCTTGACCAGGGTAACGAGCAGCGTATAGCTGGCATACAGCCCGGCCAGCACGATGCCCGGGATGAACGCGCCGGCGTACATGTCGCCGACCGAGCGGCCGAGCTGGTCGGCCATGATGATCAGCACGAGCGAGGGCGGGATGATCTGCGCGAGGGTTCCCGACGCCGCGATCGTGCCCGAGGCAAACCGGCGGTCATAACCGTAGCGCAGCATGATGGGCAGCGAGATGAGGCCCATCGCGATCACCGACGCGGCGACCACGCCGGTGGTGGCCGCGAGCAGCGCGCCGACGAAGATCACGGCGTACGCAAGGCCCCCACGGATGGGACCGAACAGCTGGCCGATGGTGTCGAGCAGGTCCTCGGCCATGCCGGATCGCTCGAGGATCAGCCCCATGAACGTGAAGAACGGGATGGCGAGGAGCGTGTCGTTCGACATCACGCCCCAGATCCGTTCCGGAAGCGCGCCGAACAGCGAGGGTGAGAGGAGGCCGAGCTCGATGCCGATGAGCCCGAACACGATGCCGTTGGCGGCGAGCGCGAACGCGACCGGGTACCCGAGCAAGAGGAACACGACCAATCCCGCGAACATCAGCGGGGCCATGTTGGCGGCGATGAAAGCGGTCATTTTCCGTCACCCTTGGCGGTTGCAATCTGCTCCGCCTCGAGCGCGAGGCTGCGCTCCCCGCGGGCACGCAGGATCTCCTCGGCGAGCTCCTCCTCGGCCGTCTTCTTCACCACCTTCTCCGTGGGATCTGGCCCGGCGCCTGCCAGGAACGCGATCCGCTTGAAGAGCTCCGAGAAGGCCTGCAGCCCCAGGAGCGCGAAGCCCACCGGCACGAGCAGCTTGGCCGGCCAAAGAATGAGCCCGCCCGCCGACGGCGAGACCTCCTGGCTCTGCCACGCGCGCACGAACCACGGCCACGACTCGTACAGGATGAGCGCGACCATCGGGAACAGGAAGAAGATCGTGCCGAGCACGTCGATCCAGGTCTGCGTCCGCTTGCTGAAGCGGCCGGCGATGACATCGATGCGAATGTGCTCGTTCTTGTAGAGTGTGTAGCCTGCGCATAGCAGGAACACCGCCGAGAACAGGTACCACTGCACCTCGAGGTAGGCATTGCTGCTCATGTCGAACGCCTTGCGAACGATCGCATTGCCCGCGCTGATGAGGACTGCAACGAGAACCAGCCAGTAGACGGCGCGGCCAACGCGGTCGTTGATCGCGTCGATGGCGCGGGAGATGGCAAGCAGGGCGTTCACGCGGACCTCCAGGAGGTGGGTTGATCGGCGCTTTGGTGCGCCTGTTGTGGCCGGGCACGGGGCCCACGCATGGCACGGATGCGGGATTATATGTGCGTTTGAGGCCGTGCGAGTGCGCCCGGCAGGGTGGTCCTGCAACGGCCGGTGCTAAACTCTCGCGGTCGTCATACGAGGTCCTGCATTCATGTTTCGTCGCTCGACGTCCCTCGAGAAGTCCGACCCCGAGGTTTGGAGCGCGGTCGCGCGGGAAAACCAGAGGCAGGAGGATCACCTCGAGCTCATCGCTTCGGAGAACTACGCGAGCCCGGCGGTGATGGCCGCGCAAGGCACGCAGCTCACCAACAAGTACGCCGAAGGGTATCCCGGCAAGCGCTACTACGGCGGTTGCGAGTACGTCGACATCGTCGAGCAGGTCGCGATCGACCGCGCCAAAAAGCTCTTCGGCGCGGAGGCCGCGAACGTGCAGCCCCACTCCGGTGCGCAGGCCAACCAGGCGGTATTCTTCGCGGCGCTCAAGCCCGGCGACACCATCCTCGGCATGAGCCTGCCGCACGGAGGGCATCTGACGCACGGATCGCCGGTCAACGTGTCGGGCAAGTGGTTCAACGTCGTTGCGTACGGGCTCGATCCTGCGACCGAGCTCATCGACTACGCCGAGGCAGAGCGACTCGCGCGCGAGCACAAGCCCAAGCTCATCATCGCGGGCGCGTCGGCCTACTCGCGCGTGATCGACTGGAAGCGCTTCCGCGACATCGCCGATGCGGTGGGCGCGGAGCTCATGGTCGACATGGCGCACTACGCGGGGCTAGTGGCCGCGGGCGTCTATCCCTCGCCGGTGGGCATTGCCGACTACGTCACCACGACGACGCACAAGACACTGCGCGGACCGCGCGGGGGCATGATCCTCATGCGCTCAGAGCGCGAGAAGGCCATCAACTCGGCGGTGTTCCCGGGACTCCAGGGCGGCCCCTTGATGCACGTCATCGCCGCCAAGGCGGTTGCGCTCGGCGAGGCGCTGCATCGCGATTTCAAGGTGTACCAGGAACGCGTGCTGGAGAATGCGCGCGTCATGGCGCGCGTGCTGAGCGATCGCGGCTTGCGCATCGTCTCCGGCGGCACCGACTCGCATCTCTTCCTCGTCGACCTGCGTGCCAAGGGCATCACGGGCAAGGATGCCGAGGCCGCACTCGGCCGTGCGCACATCACCGTCAACAAGAACGCCATTCCCAACGACCCCGAGAAGCCGTTCGTGACGTCCGGCATACGGCTCGGCAGTCCGGCCATCACGACGCGCGGCTTCAGCGAGCTCGAGACCGAGGAGCTCTCGCATCTCATCGCCGACGTCCTGTCGGAGCCGAACGACCCCGCCACCCTCGAGCGCGTGAAGGCAAGCGTCGCCGCGCTGGCCAGGATGTTTCCGGTCTACCGCGCCTGACTTTGCGGGTTTCGTAGAATCCCCCCATGAAATGCCCATTCTGCGGCAGTGGGGAGACGCAGGTCATCGACTCGCGCGTATCCGAAGCCGGCGACTCGATCCGCCGGCGGCGGCGCTGCGCCGATTGCCAGAAGCGCTTCACGACCTACGAGACGGTGGAGCTGCGGCTTCCGCAGGTCGTCAAGACCAACGGCAACCGCGCCGACTTCTCGGTGGACAAGATTCGCGTCGGATTCGCGCGCGCTCTGCACAAGCGCCCGGTGCCCACCGAGTACGTCGACGCGGCCATCGAGCGCATCGTTGCCAAGGTGCTCGCGCGGGGCGAGCGCGAGATCGCTGCGCGCGACATTGGCGAGATGGTGATGGACGAGCTCTACAAGCTCGACAAGGTCGGGTACATCCGCTTCGCGTCGGTGTACCGCTCGTTCCAGGACGTGTCCGATTTCCGTGATGCACTGCAGGAGGTCGAGATGCCGCCGCCCGCCGCCAAGCGGCCACGCAGGTGATCACGGAGGCCGGCCGCGCGCACATGGCGCGGGCCCTCGCGCTCGCGGAGCGCGGTCTTTTTACTTCCACCCCCAATCCGCGCGTCGGATGCGTGATCGCCCGCGGCGAAACCGCGATCGCCGAAGGCTTTCATGCGCGTGCGGGCGAAGCTCACGCGGAGGCGGCCGCGCTCGAGGACGCGTCGCGGCGTGGCGTCGACGTGGCGGGGGCCACGCTGTACGTGACCCTCGAGCCGTGCAACGCGCAGGGCCGCAGGCCT
>CAZIZD010000330.1:0-5112 GCA_964543615.1 uncultured Alcaligenaceae bacterium
TTCGCGCGCTGTGCGCATCGGCAAACACATCGCGGTCTCCGGCACCACCGCCACAGACGCGTCGGGCAACATCGTCGGGGCCGGTGACCCCTACGCCCAGACGAAGCAGGCCGTGGCCAACATCGAGGCCGCGCTCGTTCGCGCGGGCGCGACCTTGCGCGACGTCGTGCGCACGAGGATCTTCGTGACCGACATCGCGCAATGGGAGGCCGTCGGGCGCGCGCATGGCGAGGCGTTCCGCGACATCCGTCCCGCATGCACGATGGTCGAGGTCGCGAAGCTCATCGCGCCCGAGATGCTGGTCGAGATCGAGGCCGACGCCATCGTCGGCGCGAGCGATACGTGACGAACCTGGTGCCGGTGCCGGCCAGGCTCGCGCCGCTCGTCTACCGCATCCTGCACGATATCCATCTCGAAGATGGCCGATCCCGCGACTGACCACGCGTTCATGGGTGAGGCGCTCGCGCTCGCGCGGGAGGCGCAAGCCCGCGGCGAGGTCCCGGTCGGCGCACTCGTGGTCCGCGACGGCGTGGTGATCGGCCGCGGCGGCAATGCCCCCATCGCGCGCGCCGATCCCACGGCGCATGCCGAGATCGCGGCGTTGCGCGACGCCGCGCGCAACGCCGGCAACTATCGCCTCCCGGACTGCGACCTCTACGTGACGCTAGAGCCGTGCGCGATGTGCGCGGGCGCGATCTTCCATGCGCGCATCGCCCGTGTCGTGTTCGGTGCGCGCGATCCCAAGTCGGGCGCGTGCGGGTCTGTGGTCGATCTCTTCGCCGAGCGCCGCATCAACCATCACGCGACCGCGATAGGCGGCGTGCGCGCGGAGGAGTGCGGCGACCTCCTGTCGCGGTTCTTCGCGGCCAAGCGGGGAGCCTCTTCGTGACACGGCCGCACGGTGTCGGGCTGTATGCCCCCGCGGGCTTCGCGCTCGATCCGGGCGCGGTCGACCGCGCGCAGACTCGCCTCACGGGCATGTGGGAGCGCGTCGTCGTCGACCCGACCTGCCATACGCGCTTCCAGCGCTTCGCCGCGGGCGACGAGGAGCGCCTTGCCGCGGTGATGCGCATGGCGAACGACCCGCGCGTCGACCTCGCGATCACGCTGCGCGGCGGATACGGCTGGACGCGCCTGTTGCCGCGCCTCGACTTCGCGGCCATCGCGCGCGCGAAAAAGCAGTGGCTGGGCTACAGCGATTTCACGGCGTTCCAGCTCGCCGCGCTCGCCCATGCGGGCATGGTCACGTTCGCCGGGCCTACCGTCTCGGATTTTGGAGCCGCGCAGCCTTGCGCGTTCACGCTCGACCATTGCTTCGGGCTGCTCGACCAGCGCCGCTACGAAGTGGGCTGTGCGCTCGACGGCCCCGACATCGTGTGCGGTGGCACGCTCTGGGGCGGCAACCTCGCCCTCGTCGCGCACCTGTGCGGCACGCCGCACTTTCCGCAAATCGAAGGCGGCATCCTGTTCCTCGAGGACGTGGGCGAGACGCCTTATCGCATCGAGCGCATGCTCTACCAGCTGCATCACGCCGGCGTGCTCGAGAAGCAGCGCGCGATCCTGCTTGGCCGGTTCACGGAATATGCGCTCTCGGCGAACGACGGCGGCTACGACCTCGATGCGGCGATCGCGCAGATGCGCGGCGTGTGTGCGACCCCCATCTACTGCGGACTTCCGTTCGGCCACGTCACGGAGAAGCTCACGCTGCCCGTCGGAGGCCGCTGCGACCTCCTGGTGCGCGGCGGCAACGCAACGCTTGCGTTCTCGAACTATGCCGAATGAGTCCGCGCGCGGCTTCACGCTGCGCGACGTCACGTGGGAATCCGCGGTCGCGCAGCTGCGCGCCGTGCGCATCGCGGTGTTCGTCGTGGAGCAGAACATTCCCGAAGAGCTCGAGTGGGACGAGCACGACGCCGTCAGCACGCATGCGCTGGCGCTGGATCGCGACGGCAAACCCATCGGCTGCGGGCGCCTGCTGCCCGACGGTCACATCGGCCGCCTGGCCGTGCTCGCGGACTGGCGCGGCCGCGGCGTGGGCGCCGCGCTGCTCCTTCACTTCGTCGATCTCGCGCGGGCGAGCGGACATCGTCGCGCGATCCTCAACGCGCAGGAGCAGGCGGTGCCGTTCTATGCGCGCTACGGCTTCGTGCCGGGTGGGGCGCCGTTCATGGAAGCCGGCATTGCGCACCGCGAGATGGTGCGCGACCTTACTTCGTAACTTCGAACTCGTGCTCCGCTTCGTTCACGATCGCGCCGTCCGGCGCGAACGTGCGCTCGACGAACCGCGCGTGACCGTCGCGGCAGATCGCGAGCACCGTCGAGCACCGCGTTCCGTAGCGCTGGCTCGCGATGAACGGCGAGGAGAGTAGGCGCTCCCACTGAAGGGGCACGCCGGTCGCAGGAAGGTTTTCGTCGGGCGGCTGCGCACCGTCGCGCAGCGCCGCGAACAGGGGCTCGAAGTCGATGGCATCCCCGCGCAGCCAGTCGGCGAGACGTTCCTTGGTGCGCACGACCTTGGGCCAGGGCGTGTCGAGGAGCGCGTTGGACAGGCCGTGCACGCCGGCATCGATCGTGCGCAACGATCCGCCGCGGTTGGATAGCCACGAGAAACCGTGCGCATCGCCCGCGATGAGGTTGAAGCCGTTGTAGCGCGTGCCGTCGATCGTGCGCAACGCGTCCTCGACCGCGCCCTTCGCCGCGAGCGCGAGCAGGGGCAACTCGCCGCGGGAGCGCGCCGCGGGGTCCTGCGCCTTGCCTTCGCGCACGTTGGTCACGAGCGCGAAGCGGCCGCGGCGGCTCAGTCCGAGCCAGGTGCCGCCGGCCATGAGATCGCGCCCGGCGAGGATGTCGCAGAAGGCGTCGTCCCGGCCCCACGCCGCGGGCGCGGCGGGACGCGAGTGGTACTCGTCCCGGTTGGCGGCGAGCACGAGCGCATGGCGCGGATGCGCATCGACGGCCAGCACGGCGAGGCACACGGGCCGGCGCGCCCTATAGCCTGACGCGATTGGGCGTGGCCGGCGCGGGAATGGCGTAGGGCAGGGGAATTGGCGCGAGCCCCGGACCGCTCCCCGATCCGAGGCGCAATCCTCCCGCCTCGTTCGCGGCGAACTGCACGACCGCGAGGAGGTCGCTGCCGCCCTCGGGAGTGGGCGCCGCGTTGACGACGATCCCTGCCAGATCCTCGCCCGCCGTAACGATGCGAGTGCCGGGTGCGGGCGCCTCGCCCGCGACGTGAAACGCGAACAGGCGTTCCTTGAGCCGCCCGAGATACTGCATGCGCGCGACGATCTCCTGGCCCGGATAGCATCCCTTGCGGAAGTTGACGCCGCCCACGAGGTCGAGGTTCGCGGTCTGCGGCACGAACATGTCCTGGGTGGCGGCGACGACCTGCGGGATGCCCGCGCGAATGCCGGCGAGATCCCAGCGCGAAGCCTGGGCGGCTTCGCCCACGATGTCGAGCGGGCGGTCGCCGTCGACGATGAAGCGGCCGTCCGCAAGTGCCACCACTTCGGTGCCATCGATCGTCGCGCCGTGTCCGGCCTGTGGTGCCATGCCCAGTGCCGCCGCCACCGCGTCACGGGCGCCGGGGCCGACCACCCCCGTCAGGTGCCGGCCGGCGCGCAAGGCGATGGTCACTTTCGCACGCAGGACGAACATCGCGAGCCGCTTGCGCAGGGATTCGGCGATGTCGGCGGGCACGTACGCGACGAAGTCCGAGGCATCGCGGCGGTGAAGGAGGGGGGAGGCGAGCATGCGCCCCTTGGGCGAGTTGTAGGTCGTCCATCCCGCGTCGCCGGGCTTCATGCCCTCGACGTCGGTGGACAGCTGGTTGTGCAGGAACGACGCGGTCTCCGGTCCGCTGAAAGCGAGGCCGCGGAGAGCGAGGGGTTGGACGATCAGGGGAGGGGGCGTGCTCATGCTCGATACATGGGGATGCTGCCCGCGCGGCCCCAAGGGGTGGGCGGAGGGGGCTGGGCCGGACTATGAAACCGTGCTAGAATAGCAAGTTAGCCCGGACGGCCGTCGATTTATCTCGAATCGGCACGCCGGAAGCAGTTTTCCGGGCCATTCGCGCACCCGCGCAAAGGAAAGGGTGCTCCGCAGTTTCCCTCGCTACGCCGGGGAATGTGGGGCGGTCCGCGGGTGTCAGACCAGAACCCTCGATAGGAACCACATCATGTCGGTCACGATGCGTCAAATGCTGGAAGCCGGGGTGCACTTCGGCCACCAGACCCGCTACTGGAATCCGAAGATGGCCGATTTCATCTTCGGCCAGCGCAACAAGATCCACATCGTCAACCTCGAGAAGACGATGCAGATGTACCAGGATGCCATGAAGTACGTCCGGCAACTGGCCAGCAACCGCGGCACCATCCTCTTCGTCGGCACCAAGCGCCAGGCGCGCGAGATCGTGTCCGAGGAAGCCCAGCGCGCGAGCATGCCCTTCGTCGATCATCGCTGGCTGGGCGGCATGCTCACCAACTTCAAGACCGTCAAGGCCTCGATCAAGCGCCTGAAGGACCTGGAGCAGATGGCCACCGACGGCACGTTCGAGCGGATGACCAAGCGCGAGGCCCTGTCGCACCAGCGCGAGCTCGACAAGCTGGTCAAGAGCCTGGGCGGCATCAAGGACATGGCGGCGCTGCCGGATGCCATGTTCGTGGTCGACGTCGGCTATCACAAGATCGCGGTCACCGAAGCGAAGAAGCTCGGCATCCCGATCATCGGCGTGGTCGACACCAATCACTCGCCGGACGGCATCGCGTACGTGATTCCGGGCAACGACGACAGCAGCCGTGCCATCCGCCTGTACGCGCGCGGCGTGGCCGACGCGGTGCTCGAAGGCAAGAGCACCGTCGTGCAGGAAATCGTGTCGGCGGGCGACGAGTTCGTCGAGGTGCAGGAAGAGGCAAGCGCCTGACGCGCGTCGTGTCTTCCTGGAACGAGGCCGCTCCGCCAGCGCGGAGCGGCGCTTCGAAAACGAAACAGAGGTAGGAACGATGGCGGAAATCTCCGCGAGCATGGTGATGGACCTGCGCCAGCGCACCGGGCTCGGCATGATGGAGTGCAAGAAGGCGCTCGCCGAGGCGAACGGCGACATGGCGAAGGCGG
>CAZIZD010000331.1:0-5091 GCA_964543615.1 uncultured Alcaligenaceae bacterium
GAGAAGAATCGCGTCTCGCTCGGCATGAAGCAGCTCGGCGAAGATCCGTGGGTCGGCCTCGGCCGGCGCTACCCGCAGGGCACGCGTCTCTTCGGCAAGGTCACGAACATCACCGATTACGGCGCGTTCGTCGAGATCGAGTCGGGCATCGAGGGCCTCGTGCACGTGTCCGAGATGGACTGGACCAACAAGAACATCCACCCGACCAAGGTCGTGCAGCTGGGCGACGAGGTCGAGGTGATGATCCTCGAGATCGACGAGGAGCGCCGCCGCATCTCGCTCGGCATGAAGCAGTGCATGCCGAACCCGTGGGACGAGTTCTCGATGAATCACAAGAAGGGCGACAAGGTGAAGGGCACGATCAAGTCGATCACCGACTTCGGCGTGTTCGTCGGCCTTCCGGGCGGCATCGACGGCCTCGTGCACCTGTCCGACCTCTCGTGGTCGGCGACGGGCGAGCAGGCCGTGCGCGACTACAAGAAGGGCCAGGAAGTGGAAGCGGTCGTGCTGGCGATCGACGTCGAGCGCGAGCGCATCTCGCTCGGCATCAAGCAGCTCGAAGGCGACCCGTTCACCAACTTCGTTGCCATGCACGACAAGGGCAGCGTCGTCGCGGGCACCGTGAAGTCGCTCGACGGCAAGGGTGCGGTGATCAACCTCGGCAGCGACATCGAGGGCTACCTGCGCGCGTCCGAGCTTTCGCGCGACCGCGTCGAGGACATGCGCCAGCACCTGAAGGAAGGCGACAACGTCACGGCCATGATCATCAACGTCGACCGCAAGAACCGCAGCATCAACCTGTCCATCAAGGCCAAGGACAACGCCGAAGAGGGCGAGGCGATGCAGCGGATGAGCGCGGAGAACCAGGGCGCCAACACGGGCACCACCAACCTGGGCGCGCTGCTCAAGGCCAAGATGAGCGACAACAAGTCCGGCAGCTGAAAACCAAGGCTTGGAAAGCGACGCAATGACCAAATCGGAGCTGATCGACCGCCTGGCGGCGCAGTTTCCGCAGCTGGTTGCCAAGGATGCCGAGCTGGCGGTCAAGATGATCCTCGACGCGATGGGCGAGTCCCTCGCGAAGGGCGAGCGCATCGAGATCCGCGGGTTCGGCAGCTTCGGCCTCAACTACCGGCCCCCGCGCACCGGTCGCAACCCCAAATCGGGTGAGAAGGTGCAGGTGCCGCAAAAATACGTCCCGCATTTCAAGGCGGGCAAGGAGCTGCGGGAACGCGTCGACTTCAACCAGGAGGCGCCGAAGTAGAAGGTGCGAAGGCGCGCGGCACCAAGCCGCAAGCGCCCTCAGACATCCGGAGGAGAACGAAGGACTCGCGGGGCGATCGGGCATGATCCGGTCGCCCCGTTTCTTTTGCGGTCTCCGGACTGCGGCCCGGCTGGCATAATTCGCACATGGCCATCGTGCGCTGGATCGTCGTCGCAGTCGTCTTCATCGCTCTCGTCTACCTGTCGCTCCTGAACAGTCAGCCCGCGCGGCTCACGTTCTTCAACGTCGCGGCGTGGGAAGCGCCGCTCGTCGTGGTCGTGTTCATCGCGTTCGCGTGCGGCGTCGCCTCAGGATTGCTCGCGGGAGCGCTGCGCACCGCGCGCCTCAAGCGCCAGCTCGGGAAACTCCGCCGGGAGCAGCGCAGTTCCGGCCAGGGGGTCCCGATGCCCAGCGGCTCGGCACCCGGCACGTCACCGGCATCCGGCCCGGGCTTCGATCGATGAGCGGCCCCGATCGCAAGGCGCGGCCATCACGCGCGCGGTCCCGCTGATGGACTTCGAGCTCTGGTGGCTGCTGCCGATTCCGGCGGTGTTCTTTGCGCTCGGGTGGATCGCGGCCCGCATCGACATCAAGCATCTGCTGCGCGAGTCGCGGGCGTTGCCGCTTTCGTACTTCCGCGGTCTCAACTTCCTGCTGAACGAGCAGCCGGACAAGGCGATCGAGTCGTTCATCGAGGTCGTGAAGGTCGATCCGCAGACCATCGACCTGCACTTCGCGCTGGGCTCGCTGTTCCGGCGCCAGGGCGAGATCGACCGCGCGATCCGCATGCACCAGAACCTGCTCGACCGCCCCGACCTCCCCGCGGAGCGGCGCGTTGCGGCCACCTACGAGCTCGCCGAGGACTTCCATCGCGCCGGCCTGCTCGACCGTGCGGAAGAGCTCTTCACCAAGCTCAACGGCACGCCGTTCGAGCACGCCGCACTCGGACACCTGATCTCGATCTACGAGACCGAGAAGGACTGGGGCAAGGCCATCGCCGCCACGAAGCGGATGGAGGAACTCGCGAAGCAGCCGTACTTCAAGGAGATCGCCCAGTACCACTGCGAGATCGCGCAGGGCGCGCTCCTGCGGGCCGACTACGCCCTGGCCGCGAGCGAGCTCGACGCCGCGTACGCGACGTATCGCGGCTGCTCGCGGGCCACGCTGCTGTCGGGCGATGCGCTGGCGCAGCAGGGCAAGCTCGCCGACGCGCTCGCCACATGGCAGAAGATCGAGACGCAGAATCCGGCGTTCCTCTCGCTCGCCGCCGACCGCGTGGCGGACGCCTACCGCAAGGAAGGCGGCGTCGCGCAGGGCATCCGCGTGCTGCGTGCGTGGCACGAGCACTACCCCTCGCTCGACATTCTCAATGCGCTCTTTTCCCTGGTGCTCGAGCATCAGGGTCCCGAGGCCGCGGCTACGCTCGTGAAGGACGAGCTTGCGCGCAATCCGACGCTGCTCGGCCTCGACCGGCTGCTCGAGGCGCAGCTCGTATCCGCGTCTGCCGCGCAGCGGCACGACCTCACGCTCGTGAAGGGTCTCGTGGGCCAGCACATCAAGCGCCTCGGCATGTACAAGTGCGACCATTGCGGGTTCCGGGCCAAGCAGTACTACTGGCGATGCCCCGGGTGCCTGCGATGGGAGACGTATTCGCCGCGGCGGACGGAGACGCCGGATGGCTATGCGTAGAACCGGTGAACGGGTGAAGGGGTGAACGGGTGAATCGCGATACGAAGCTGCCGAGAGTTTTTGTGGCGCTGGATTTTCCAAGTGCAGGCGAGGCGATGTCGCTCGCCGGTCGATTGAGCCCGCGCGACTGTGGCGTGAAGGTCGGCAAGGAGCTCTTCGTCTCCGCGGGGCCCGAGCTCGTGCGGCAACTCGTGCATCGCGGGTTCGCGGTCTTCCTCGACCTCAAATTCCACGACATTCCGAACACCGTTGCGGGCGCGTGCGCGTCGGCGGCGCGGTTGGGCGTGGCCATCGTCGATGTGCACGCAAGCGGAGGCCGTGCAATGCTCGCTGCCGCGCGCGACGCGATCGAGCGCAACGCCGGGAAGGAACGCCCGTTGCTGATCGCCATCACCGTTCTCACGAGCCTCGCCGACGGCGACATGCGCGAGCTCGGCATCCACGCCACCACGCAGGAGCACGCGCTGCGCCTTGCCAGGCTCACGAAAGATTGCGGGCTCGACGGCGTGGTGTGCTCCGCGCAGGAGGCGTCCGCGCTGCGCGCGGCCTGCGGACCCGGGTTCAAGCTCGTCACGCCAGGCATCCGTCCGGCCGATGCCGCGAAGGACGACCAGGCGCGTATCGTGACGCCGCAAGCCGCCCTGCGCAGCGGCGCCGACTACCTCGTCGTGGGCCGGCCCATCACGCAGGCGCACGATCCCATCGCCGCGCTGGCGGCCATCAACGCATCGATCGCATCATGAAAATCACCATGATAGGCACGGGCTACGTGGGTCTCGTCACCGGGACCTGCTTCGCCGAAGTGGGCAACGACGTGCTGTGCCTCGACGTCGACGAGCGCAAGATCGCCATCCTCAACGGCGGCGGCGTGCCCATCCACGAGCCGGGCCTCGAGCCCATGGTCAGGCGCAACGTCGCGGCGGGCCGGCTCCGGTTCACCACCGACGTCGACGCCTCGGTCGCGCACGGCGCGCTGCAGTTCATCGCGGTGGGCACCCCCCCCGACGAGGACGGCAGCGCAGACATGCAGTACGTCATCGCCGCCGCGCGCAACATCGGGCAGCGCATGCAGGCGCCGAAGATCGTCGTCGACAAGTCGACCGTGCCCGTCGGCACCGCCGACCGTGTGCACGCCACCATCGCCGGGGAACTCGCCGCGCGAGGCCTGTCGCTGCCGTTCTCGGTCGCGTCCAACCCCGAGTTCCTGAAGGAGGGTGCGGCCGTCGAGGACTTCATGCGGCCGGACCGCGTCGTCATCGGCGCGAGCGACGATCGCGCGATCCAGGCGCTGCGCGCACTCTATGGGCCCTTCATGCGCAATCACGAGCGGTTCCTCGTGATGGACGTGCGCTCCGCGGAGCTCACCAAGTACGCGGCCAATGCGATGCTCGCAACCCGCATCTCGTTCATGAACGAGCTCGCCAACCTCGCCGACCGGCTGGGCGCCGACATCGAGATGGTGCGCCAGGGCATCGGGTCCGATCCGCGCATCGGCTATCACTTCCTGTATCCGGGCGTGGGTTACGGCGGCAGCTGCTTCCCCAAGGACGTGAAGGCGCTGCAGTACACGGCGGAGCAGTGCGGCCAGCCGCTCACGCTGCTCAACGCCGTGGAGCGCGTGAACGAGGCGCAGAAGGGCGTGCTGGTCGACAAGATCGTGGCACGGCTGGGCGAGGATCTCTCGGGCCGCACGTTCGCCCTGTGGGGATTGGCGTTCAAGCCCAACACCGACGACATGCGCGAGGCACCTTCGCGCGTCGTGATGGAGGCGCTTGCGGCACGCGGCGCGCGCATCGTGGCCTACGATCCGGTGGCGATGAACGAGTCGCGACGGATCTTCAAGGACGCGCCGTGGCTCGCGTACGCGAAGTCGCCCATGGCGGCGTGCGAGGGCGCCGATGCGCTCGTCGTCGTCACGGAGTGGCAGGAATTCAGGAGCTCCGACTTCGACGCGATCAAGGCGCAGCTTGCAACGCCGCTCGTGTTCGACGGGCGCAACGTGTTCTCGCCCGAGCTCGTGCGCGCGGCGGGACTCGAGTATTTCGGCATTGGCAGGCCGTGACCGTGCAAGCCCGCGAGGAAGCGCGATGATCTCATCTGCCCGTTTCAGCGACTACCGCGCCGCCGTCGAGCGCGCG
>CAZIZD010000332.1:0-5087 GCA_964543615.1 uncultured Alcaligenaceae bacterium
GTTGACCTTCAGCCGGTCGCCGTTGAGGTTGCGCGCGCGCAGCGACATCTTCTTGCGCGTGTAGAACGGGTTGGTCGCGCGCAGGCCCGGCACGCGGCTGGTGCCGCGGTACGCGCCGAACAGCTGGATGATCGCCGCCTCGTTGGGCTGCAGGGTGTATAGCCCCGCCAGCACCAGGATTCCCACGATGAGGACCAGGATCGCCAGCAGGAACTGGCCCCAGCGGACGCCGCCGATGAGCGCGTTGGCGAGCATGAGCCCGCCACCGACGAGCAGCGCCAGCCCGATGGCGAGCGCGAGGAAGCCGTTGGCGGTCCCGATCGGGGCTTCTTCATGGGCCGGGGCCTGGATGCTTCTTTTGGGGTCCATCTTGTTTCTCCCACCTCGTAGCCGGCTCGCACCGCCATGGTCGTTCGCCGGTATGTATCAAAATGATATCACTGTGATATGGCCGCTGGAAGGTGTCCGGGCGACCGTCCGTCGCCTGGCATGCAAGGGGAGTGCCGGGAGTGGCCCGGTCGGGCCGGGAGGGCCGGCCAGGGTGGCCGGCCGGCAGCGCTGGAAGCGCTAGAACGCGAACTGCTTGAGGCCGCCGTCGACGGGGATCACCGTGCCCGTCACGTAGCCTGCCCGCGGCGAGGCGAGGAGGGCCGCCACGCACGCGAGCTCCTCCGGCTCGCCGAAGCGCGGGATGGGAAGGTGCGTCTTCGCGAACGCGAGCTCGTCCTCGAGCGTGGGATAGAGCCGCTTCAGCTGCTCGCTGTGAATGCGGCCAGGCTGGATGCAGTTGATCGTGATGCCGTGCTTGCCCATTTGTCGCGAAAGGCCCTTGGCCCAGGCATGCACCGCAGCCTTGGCCGAGCTCGCGATGTTCACCGCCGGCGGCTCGGAGGTGCCCGTGAGGCAGATCACCCGTCCCCACGTGCGTTCGATCATCTGCGGCAGGAGCGCGGTGGTGAGCTCGCGCACGCGCTCGAAGTTGAGCGTCATCCCTTCCTGCCAGCGTTCGATCGGTGCGTCCCACGGCACGGTCCGGCTGCCGCCCGCCGCGTTGACGAGGATATCGACATGCCCTAGCGCGGCCATGGCGGCGGCGGCGAGCTCGCCCGGCGCTTCGGGACGGTAGAGATCGCACTCGATGGTGGCGACCGGCGGCGCCCCGAGCGCGGCGATCTCCTGCGCCAGCGTGCGCAGCGCATCGATGCGCCGGGCACTGATCGTGAGGCGCACGCCCTCGCGGGCGAGCTCGATCGCGATGGCGCGTCCGAGGCCTTGCGTGCTCGCGCCGGTGACGAGCGCGGTCTTGCCGGCGAGTTGAAGGTCCATGGCCTTATCGAGGGAGGATGTCGTCGGTGTCGGCACCGAGGGCAGGGGCGCCGCGGCGGAAGGGCGGCCGCACGCCGTCGAAGCTGATCGGCAGGCCCAAGAGCGTCTCGCTGCCGTCGGGCGAGGACTGGAAGATGCCGAGCGCCTGCGTCTGCGGCTCGGCCAGCACGCGGTCGATGGTGTTGATCGGGCTGCAGGGCACGTCCTCCTCGCCGAGGCGGCGCAGCCACTCCTCGGAGGATGCGCCCGCGAAGATGGACTCGAGGATCGGTATCAGCGTCGTGCGATTCGCGCAGCGTTCCTTGTTGGTGGCGAAGCGCGGATCGGCCGCGAGCTCGGGCCTGCCCAGCGCCGCGCTGAACTTGCGGAAGAGGTTGTCGTTGCCCACCGCCACCATGATGTACGCGTCGGCGGTGGCGAACGCCTGGTAGGGCACGATCTGCGCGAGGCCCGAGCCTTCGCGCCTGGGCAACGTGCCGGAGGCGAAGTACGCGGAGAAGTGATACGCGAGCCACGCGAGCGCGGTCTCCACGAGCGAGGTGTCGACCACGCCGCCGCGTCCGGTGCGCGCGCGCTCGAGGCACGCGGCCTGGATGCCGATGACCGACCACAGTCCCGCCGCCATGTCGGTGATCGACACGCCGACGCGCACGGGCGGGCGTCCGTCCTCCCCCATGATGCTCATGAGCCCGCCGAACGCCTGCACCAGTGGGTCGTAGCCCGGCCGCCCGCGCATCGGGCCCACCGCGCCGAACGCGCCGATGTTGCAGTAGACGAGCGACGGCTTGGCGGCCAGGAGTTCCGGCGCGCCGAATCCGAGCTTGGTCATCGCGCCGAACTTGAGGTTGTGCAGCAGCACGTCCACGCGCTCGAGCAGCAGCGTGCGCAGGCGCGCCGCCTGGGCAGGATCGGCCAGGTCGACGCAGATGCTGCGCTTGCCGCGGTTGAGCGCCTGGTACACGGACGACTTGCCGTCGCGGAACGGGGGCATGCCGCGCGAATAGTCGCCGCTGCCGGGCGACTCGACCTTGATCACTTCGGCGCCGAGCTCGGCCAGGATCATGCCCGCGTACGGCGCCGCGACGGTGTGCCCGATCTCGAGCACGGTGAAGCCCTGCAGGGGTTGGCTCGTGAGCACGTTTGTGCGCGCTAGCCCTTGATCTCGGGGAAGTGGCGGAACGCGGGCGCGTGCGCGCGCTTCCACACCATCACGCTGCGCGTGTAGTCGATGACCACCGTGCCGTCCTGCTTGACGCCCCGCGTGCGGAACTTGACGATGCCCTGCGTGGGCCGCGAGCTCGACTCGCGCTTGTCGACCACCTCGCTCACCGAGTAGAGCGTGTCGCCCTCGAACAGCGGATTGGGCAGGCGGATCTGGTCCCAGCCGAGAGCGAAGCCGTTCTCGCTCGTGTCGGTGACGCCCAAGCCGGCCACGATGGCGATGGTGATTGCGCTGTTCACGAGCGGCCGCTTGAACTCGGTGAACGATGCGTAGTGCTCGTTGAAGTGGATCTGGTTCGTATTGTTGGTGAGCAGCGTCAGCGCGATGTTGTCGGCCTGCGTGATGGTGCGCCCGATGCGGCTCTTGTAGACGTCGCCCACGGTGAAGTCCTCGAAGAATCGTCCTTCCCAGCCAATCTTGTCTGCCATGTCGCCTCCCTGTTCAGGCCGCCGCGCGCGCGCGGCGCGCCTCGATGACGGCGTGGTACTCGAGCACACGCTTGGCGCGGTCGAGGATCGGCTGCTCGACGACCTGTCCGCCGAGCATCACGCATCCCAGCCCCTGCGCGATCCCCTCGTCGAACGCGCGCGCCACGTTGCGCGCGTGCTCGACCTCTTCCGGCGTGGGGCTGAACACTTCGTTGATGATCGCCGCCTGGGAAGGATGGATCGCGCACTTGCCGCTGAATCCTAGGCTGCGGCTCGCGATCGCGTCGCGCCGCTCGCCCTCGGTGTCGCGGAAGTTCATGTGCACCTGGTCCATGGTGAAGAGGCGCCCGATCGCCGCGGCGTTGATCAGAGTCGAGCGCGCGAACACCAGGTCCCATGCCGGGCCGGTGCGCACGACGGGGAGCCCCAGGTCGCGAGCGTAGTCCTCGGCGCCGAACATGAGGCCGCGCAGGCGCGGGCTCGACAGCGCGATGTCCACCGCCGAGTGGATCCCGCGTGCGCTCTCGATGGCCGCGATGAGGCCGATGCCCCCGCGCGGCAGGCCCGCCTCGCGCTCGAGGTCGTCGAGCACCGTCGCGGCGGTCACGATCTCGTCCGCGCGCTCGACCTTGGGCAGCAGCACGGCGTAGAGATTGGGCGCGACCACTGCGCGAATGTCCGCGATCTGGCGTCCCGTGGCGCTCGAGTTCACGCGCACGATGCACGCCGCGCCGTCGGCGGCTTTGGGGCGGCGCACGGCTTCGGCGACGAGGTCGCGCGCGGCGTCCTTCTGGTCGACGGGGACCGAGTCCTCGAAGTCGAACAGCAGGGCATCGGGGCCGAGCGGACCCAGGCCCAGCGCCTTGTCGATCATGTTGCGGCGCTGTCCGGGGACGAACATGAGGGAGCGAAGGAGTTGCAAGGTCTTCTCCGGAGACGTTCTAGGCGGCGAGCCGCAGGCTGCGCACGCGCGGCAGGGTGGCAAGGCGGATCAGCTGGTCGAAGAGCGCGGCGCCGTCGCGCCCGGCGTCGCGCGCTACGCAGTCCATGAACTTCTCGCGCAGTTCGTCTTCGGTGAGCGGAAGCTTCGCGTTGCCGCGCGGAAAGCGGATATCGCCCGAGTCGAGGGTCGTGCCGTCGCGCAGCGCAATCCGCACGCGGTCGCTGTAGGCGAACACCGGGTCCACCGGACAGCGCGTGTCGACGGTCTCGGTGACGACCTTGCCCATCGCGTCACGCACGTCCGTCCGCGCGACGAACGCGTCGGTAAGCTCGGCGAGTCCCACCGCACGCGCGACGAGTGCCGAAGCGGCGGCAAACTCGATGCTGAACTTGGCCTCGAGGCCGGTGACGGGCGCATGGTTGCGCAGCATCGACGCCTGCGTGGTGCCGATGGTCGCCCGCACTTCCTTCACGTCGCCGGGGCGCAGGTCATGCGTCCTGGCGAGACCGATGAGCCCGTCGATGGAGCGGTGCATGGCGTAGCACACGGGATAGCGCTTGATCGAAACGCCGGACTCGAGGATGCGCAAGCGTTCGCCGAGCGGCCGCGACGGCGCACTGCGGTCGCAGCGTCCGCGCGGCGACAGCGCCGCCAGCAGGCCCGCGCGATGCTCGATCACGTCCGCCGAGGCCGTGAGCCCCGACTGCGCAAGACGCACCGCCTCGATGGCGCATGCGGCCGCGCGACCCGCGTGCAGCGGCTTGGTCATCGTGCCGAAGTTGGCTACGAGGCCGCTCGAAAAGCTCGCGGCGAGCGCGATCGCGTTGGCGCACTGCGCGGGGATCATGCGGTTGAGGTGCGCCACCGCGGCTGCTGCGGCGACGGTGCCGATGACCGCCGTCGGATGCCAGCCTTTCTCGTGATAGGCATCGGGCTCGCGGGCCATGAGCTCCGCCCAGACTTCGTAGCCGATCACGTACGCGCGCACCACGTCGGCGCCGCTCGCGTCGAGGCGCTCGCCTTCGGCCACGAGCGCGGGCATCAGCACCGTGCTCGTGTGTGCGCCGAGCGCCACGTCGTCGTAGTCGAGCGCGTGGGCCGCGGTGCCGTTGACGAGAGCCGCATCCACCGCGCTCGCGCGCTCCGTGCCGAGCACCACGCTCACGCC
>CAZIZD010000333.1:0-5085 GCA_964543615.1 uncultured Alcaligenaceae bacterium
AACACCGGAAGCAGCAGGACGGGCGTTGCGCGCAGCACGATCCGCAGGCGCTCCCGCGGGGGTACCTGCGGCGTATCGCGGCCCTTGCGGTCGCGCACGCTGTCGCCCAGCCAGATCACGTACGCGCAGAACATCCCCGCGAGCAGGAGGCCCGGACCGAACGCGGCGACGAACACGTCGGCCACCGAGATCTCCGCGATCGTCGAGTAGATGATGAGCGGGACGCTCGGGGGAATCAGGATGCCGAGTCCGCCCGCCGCGGCGATCATGCCTACGGCGAAACGCCGCTGGTACCCCGCGTCCACCATGCGCGGGATCATCACGCGGCCGACCGCCACCGCGGTCGCCACACTGGAGCCGCAGATCGCGGAGAAGACGACGGTGGTCAGCATTGCCACCAGGGCGAGCCCGCCGCGCATGCGCCCGACCGCTGCCTCCGCGGCCGCCACCAGGGCGTCGGTGGCACGGCTGCGGCCGAGCAGGTCGGCCGTGAGGATGAAGAACGGTATCGCGACGAGCTCGGACTTGTTGAGGAACCAGAATATCGTGCTGCCCACGCTGCCGACGTCGGTGTGCGTGAGCAGGAGCCACGCGAAGCTCACCAGCATCACCGAAAAGGCGATCGGCGTGCCGGTGAGCAGCACGGGCATCAGCAGCACCAGCACCAGCGCGAGCGCGACGCCGCCGTTCACAGGTAGTTCTCGTTGCCCGCTTGCGCGGCCAGGCTCTGCGACCCGAACGCGCGCGCGAGGCCGCGCACGCCTAGCACGAGGAAGCAGGGCGGCATCACCGCCATCAGCACCCAGACCGGAGCCTGCAGCGTGGAGAGCGAAACCTCGCCGATCCCGTAGGTGAAGACGACCGTCTTGAGCGTGAGCCAGGCGAGCGCCAGGCAGACGATCGCCTGCAGGAGGCTCGCGAGGCGGCGCAGCACGAGCTTGGCCTCGGGCGGCACGAAGTGATACAGGATGTCGATGTTGATGTGGCTGCCCTGCCGGTCGCTCACGAGCATGCCGAGGAAGACCATCCAGATCACGGCGTAGACCGAGAGCTCCTCCATCGCGTTGGCGGAGTAGTTGAACGCGATGCGTCCCACCACCAACGCGACGTTGAGCAGCACCGCCACGAGGAGGCATGCGCCGACCAGCACGGTGTCGACCCGCGCGATCGCGCGATCGAGCCGTTCCAGCAGTCGTCGCATGCCGGTCTGCCTCAGTTGATCTTGCGGGCTTCGACGATGAGCGCCTTCATCGCCTCGGGCTGCGCGTCGAGCACGGGAGCGGCCGCCTTGTAGAACTTGGCCCGCTCGGCCGCGGAGACGTCGATGATCTTGACGCCGGCCTTGCGCATCGCTTCCTCGGTGGCCGCCACTTCTTCCTTGATCACCTTCTGGTTGAAGGCCGTGGCGACCGCTGCTGCCTGCACGACGGCCTGCTTCAGGTCGGCGGGCAGCTTGTCGAAGTAATCCTTGTTCACGGCCACGATGTAGCCGCCGAGCACCAGCGGCACCTTGACCATGTACTTCAGCGTGTCGGTGAGCTTGAGCGACTGCGCGAAGGACGGGGTGGTCACGGCGCCGTCCACGGTCCCGTTCTGCAGGGCGAGGTAGACCTCGCTGCCCGGCACGACCGTGGGATTGGCGCCGAAGCGGCGGACCGTGTTCTCGAGCGCGGCCGAGGGGTAGATGCGGATCTTCAGTCCCTTGAGATCGTCCAGCGCGGCGATGTTCTTCTTGGACGTGAACACGTACGTGGGCGTCTCGTGCCAGAAGGCGATCGGCTTCAATCCCTTCGCCTCGAGGTCCGCGTAGACCTTCTTGCCGACGGCGCCCGCGACGGCCTTGTCCAGATGGTCGTAGTCGCGGAACAGCGTGGGCATGGTGAACACACCCGCACTCGGGGCGATGGCCTCGTAGAAGCTCACGAAGGGCAGGATCATCTGCACCTGGCCCTGGATCGCGCCGCTCACTTCCTGACGCGACGGCATCAGCGATGCATTGGGAAACGTCTGCACCTCGATGCGGCCCTTCGAGAGCTTCTCGAGCTCGAGTGCGAACACCCGCGCGGTGCGCGCCTTGATGTGCGTGTCGGATGTCTCGTAGGAGACCTTGAGCGTCGACTCGGCGCCCACTGCAAGGTGGGTGGCGCCCGCAAATGCGGCCGCAACGGCCGCGCCTCTTGCCCATCGTTTCAGCATGTGAACCTCCGGTTTGGTGAACTCGTTCCCTGCCTCGCGCGGCCTCACGCGGCCGCGCTCCAATACTCGATTCCTCACTGCATTCGTTGCGCCCGCAATTCGCCGATGGGTCCCGTGGCGATGCGCCATCCGGGTGGAAGATAGGTCGTCGCCGACATCTCCTCGATGACCGCCGGACCGTCGATGACGGCGCCGGCTGCGATCGACTCCCGCTGCCACACCGGACAATCGCGGGCCTCGCCCGCGACCACGACACGACGGAGCACGGGCGGCGGTGGTGTGGACGTCCGATCGGGCGCGCGGAACCGCGGCGTGTCGATGGGTATGCGTCCGATCACCCGCACGTTGACGAGCTCGAGAGCCCGGCCCTGGTCGCGCCTTCCGTATTCGCGCTCGAACTCGCGCTCGAAGATCGACGCGACCTGCTCGACCGAGGGATGTCCCGGCACCTCGACCATGATCTCGTGCGCCTGGCCCGCGTATCGCATGTCGAGCTGCCAGTGCGCCTCGTAGCCCGCGTCGTCGATGCCTTCGCGGCGGTACTCCTCGCGCATGTCGGTCTCGAAGCGCTCGGCGAGGGCGATCGCCTTTGCGAGCGATGGCGAAGACAGCGGCGCGAGGATCGTCGCGACACGGTCCTTCGCCAGCGTGGAGCACAGCGCGCCGAATGCGGAGAATGCGCCCGGCATCGGCGGAACGATGACCTGCGGGATGCCGACCTCGTCGGCCACGAGGCAGGCATGGAGCGGTCCCGCGCCGCCGTAGCACAGGAGCGAGAATTCGCGCGGGTCGTAGCCGCGGGCGACCGAAACTTCGTAGACCGCGGACGCCATCTTCGCGACCGCGACGCGCACGGCGGCCTCGGCCATGGCGTCTTCGGTCATCGCCGCGCGCTGCGCCATCGGTGCGAGTGCCGCCACCGCCGCCGCGCGGTCGATGCGCAGCGAACCGCCGAGCTCCTGGCGATCTCCCAGCCGTCCCAGCACGACGTTCGCATCGGTGACGGTGGGAGCCGTGCCGCCGCGGCCGTAGCACGCGGGGCCCGGCACGGCGCCCGCGCTCGACGGCCCCACGTGCAGGCCGCCGCCTGCGTCGAGCGTCGCGATGCTGCCACCCCCCGCACCGATCGTCTCGATGTCGAGCTGCGGCAGGCGGATCACCATGCCGTCAAGCAACGTCTCGCGCCGCAGCGGATATCGCCCGCCCGAGACCATTGCGACGTCCGTGCTCGTGCCGCCCATGTCGTAGGTGATGAGGTTGGCGATGCCGGTCGCGCGCGAAAGCTGCAATGCGGCCGCGACCCCCGCCGCAGGCCCGGAGAGGATCGTGCGCACGGGCTGTGCCGTGACGAGCTCGGTCGAGAGCAGTCCTCCGTGCGATCCCATCGTGTAGAACGACGTCGCGGGATTGCGTGCACGCACGGCACCGGTCAGGCGACGCACGTAGCCCGCCATGATCGGCATGACGTAGATGTTGATCGCCGCCGCCGAGAAGCGCTCAAACTCGCGCATCTCGTTCAGGACCTCGCTTGACGCCGTCACGAACTCGAACGTCTCGCGAAGGATGGCCATCGCGGCGCGCTCGTGTTCGGCATTGCGGTAGCTGTTGATGAAGCCCACCGCCACGGCTTCCACGCCCTCGGCTTTCAATGCGCGCGCGATCCCCACGATCGCCTCGCGATCGAGTGGCGTGGACACCGTGCCGTCCGTCTCGACGCGCTCGGCAACCGTCCGCCGGTGGCGGCGCGGGATCAGCACTTCGGGGCGCCGGAAGTAGGGGTCGTAGAGGCTGTTGGGGACGAGCCGCGTCGTGCGCCCGAGCTCGATCACGTCACGGAAGCCTTCCGTGGTGACCATGGCGGCTTTCGCGCCGCGCCGCTCGAGAAGCGCATTGGTGGCCACGGTCGTGCCGTGAACGATGAGAGCCAGCTCGGCAGGCGCCGCTCCGCATTTCGCGAGCGCGGCGAGGACGGCCTCGTCGGGCGCGCCCCGGTTGGAGGGCACCTTGAAGGCCGCGGTCTCGCCGCTCGCGCGGTCGTACAGCGTGAGGTCCGTGAACGTGCCGCCGACGTCGAGGCCGGCGAGGAAGCGCGGACCAGGCGCTGCCTGCACGTTCACGCGCCCTTGAACGCGCGGCACGCGCGGTCGAAACCTTCGAACGTGTCCTCGAGGTCGCGGTCGGTGTGCGCGCTCGACACGAAGCGGCGGTTGCCGGGCAGCACGAAGATGCCCTGGCGGATGAGCTCGACGTCGAACTTCACGAGCTTCTTCGTGTCGCTCGCGAGGATGTCGCGGTAGTTTTGCGGGACCTTGTCGGCGAACAGGAAGTGCCACATCGGGCCTTCGCCGAACACGATGACGCCCAAGCCGTGACGGTCGAATACTTCCTGCAGCCCGCGACGCAGGCGATCGGCAATGCCGAAGAGCCGGTCGTAGAAGCCCGGCTGCTCGAGGACGCCGATGCACGCGAGCGCGGCGGCCGAGCCCAGCGGATTGCCCTGCAGCGTGCCGTTCTGGTAGACGTAGCCGGACTCGCCCTTCTGCCCGGGGTCGGCCTGGTCCATGATGTCGGCGCGCCCTGCCACCGCCCCCACCGGCAAGCCGCCGCCGATGATCTTGCCGTACGTGGCGAGGTCCGGCGTGATGTCGAAATAGGCCTGCGCACC
The DNA here is from genome assembly GCA_964543615.1 of uncultured Alcaligenaceae bacterium. Lineage (GTDB taxonomy): Bacteria > Pseudomonadota > Gammaproteobacteria > Burkholderiales > Casimicrobiaceae > VBCG01. Next base: position 4,862 of record CAZIZD010000333.1, read on the forward strand.
GCCCAAGCCGTAGCGGAAGCCGGTGACCACCTCGTCGAGGATCATCAGCACGCCGTGGCGCGCGGTGATCTCGCGCACCTGCTTGAGGAAGCCGGGCTTGGGCGAGATGATCCGCTGGATCGGCTCGATGATCACCGCCGCGAGCTCGTGCGCGTGCTCGGCAACGATCTTCTCCAGCGTTTCCGGATCGTTGAACGGCTCCACGAGCGTGAGGTCGGACACGT
>CAZIZD010000334.1:0-5067 GCA_964543615.1 uncultured Alcaligenaceae bacterium
AGAGCTCTTCGAATATGTGCCGTCTGGCACAACGAAGAAGACATCCCGAAGGTCAAATTCGTAGCGGCACCGCAGGGGAGCCGACTGCGACTGTCACAGAAGGTGGCACAGAACTGTCACAGCCCCAAACGAAAACGGCCTGCGCAAGCGCAGGCCGTTGATTTGATTGGTTGCGGGGATAGGATTTGAACCTATGACCTTCGGGTTATGAGCCCGACGAGCTGCCAGACTGCTCCACCCCGCCCGCGAATTATAGCGCGAAACGCACGCGAGGGTCAAACCGGGGGGAACGCGATCACGTGGTCGATCGCGAGGCGAATGCCGATCCGCTCGCCGATCGCGTGATCGTGATGCGAGGCCACGAGCGAGAGCACGCGCGTGCCCGAATCGAGCTTCAGCGTGTAGAGAAAATGCGCGCCGCGAAACGCCTTCGCGCACACCTCGGCCTGCCAGGGACTGTCGTCGTCGTGCACGATGTCGTCGGGCCGCAGCAGCACGTCTACCGCGTGCTCGTGCGGCACGTGATCGGGCCAGATGCCGTCGAGGTTGCCGAGCTCGGTCTCGATGCGCTCGCCTTTGGCCACACCGCGCAGGAACACGCCCTGCCCCACGAAGTCGGCGACGAAGCGGGTGCGCGGACGATGATAGAGGTCGTAGGCGCTGTCCCACTGCTCGATCGCGCCGTCCTTCATCACACCGATCTCGTCGGCGATCGCGAAGGCCTCGTTCTGGTCGTGCGTGACGAGGATGGCCGTGGTTCCCGCCGCCTTGAGGATGTCGCGCACCTCGATCGAGATGCGCTCGCGCAGGTCGATGTCGAGATTGCTGAACGGCTCGTCGAGCAACAGGAGATCGGGCGCGGGCGCAAGCGCGCGGGCGAGCGCCACGCGCTGCTGCATGCCGCCCGAGAGCTCGTGTGGATACACGTTGGCGGAATGCGCAAGACCCACGAGCTCGAGCATCACGGAGGTGCGTCGCGCAGCTTCCTCTGCCGGAAGGCGCGTCAACCCGAACGCGACGTTCTTCGCCACCGTCAAATGCGGGAACAGCGCGTAATCCTGGAACACCATGCCGATGCCGCGCTTCTCCGGCGGCACCGAAAGCCCGGGCCGCGACACCACGCGATCGGAAAGCGCAATCTCGCCGCCCTGCACGGGCTCGAATCCGGCAAGGCAGCGCAGCACCGTCGTCTTGCCGCAGCCCGAGGGACCGAGCAGGCAGCCGATGCGCCCCGGCGCAAGCGAGAACGAGAGCTTGCGCACGACGTCGTGGTCGCCGTAGCCCTGCTCGAGGTTCGTGATGCGCACCGAGGCCGGCATGTCATCCCGCCGAAGGAGCGCTCGCGCGCAGGACCGTCGCACCGGTCCCGCCGCGCTTGCGCAGGTTCTTGAGCTTCCGCGCCATCTCGTCCCCGAGCCGCCATTGAGGATCGGACGCGGGCTCGTAACCTGCGGCACGCTCGCGCTCCGCGACCTTGGCCCTGGCGATCTCGAACGCCGCTTCGAACGTGCTGGCCTTGGCGAGTCCCTGCTGGAAGAACGCGTCGCCGAAGAGCGTGGGCGGCGTGCGTCCGTCGCAACCGAACCCCGGCGCGTCCGCCTTGGTGGACGTGATGACGAGCGTGTAATCGTCCGCGAGCGTGTCGGCGAAGCCGCCCGAGTAGCACGCGCTCACGACCACGATGCGCCATTTGATGCCGGCATCTTCCATGAGCTGTTTGAGGCCCGCGGGTCCGAGCTCGACGAGTGACAGCGGTGGCTGCTCGGCGGCGACCTGGTTGTTGCGCACGGTGGGCCCCGTGATGTAGACCATCACGACGTCGTCTTCGGGATCGATGGCGCCGCCGATCTCGTTCAGCGTCTCGCGCAGGTTGGTCACCGTGGCGAACGGGGCCGTGATGAGCGTCCTGGGGCTGTTCACCAGGACGATCGAGCGGCCGTCCGCGCCCCAGCGCGTGGCCATGGCATGCTGCGCGGCCTCGGCGTCCTCGCGAAACGCGTCCGAGCGCCCGTGCGGCGCAAAGCCCACGAAGTAGAGATCGGTCTCGCCGCCGCGCTCGTCGGCGATCGCGTCGAGGGCGTTGTCGAGGACGTACTTCTGCGCGGCAAGCACCGCCTCCGATCCCGCGTTGAACTCGGCCCCGCTCGTGGGCACGTCGTCGGTCACGCCATGAAACCAGGGATGGTTGACGAACAAGGTATTGCCCAGCCAGATCGGCATCGCGAGCAGGAGTCCCGCAAGGATCGCGCGAAGCCACACGAACGAGGGTGGCGGCGCAAACGCGATCACCACCGAGCGCACCAGGACGATCACGATCCAGAAGACGATCATGTACTCGAACGCGAGCACGACCTCCGTCGAGTCGGGCCCGAGCGCCAGCCACGAAGGCACGTAATGCAGGATCTGGACGAGCGGCAACGACGCAAGGACGATCAGCGGAATCGACAGCGCAAGCTGTGGCTGCCGCACCAGCACCGCGACGATGGCGGAACCGAGGAGCAGGAGCCCGCCCGAATAGATCTCCGAGCCGAGTCCTTCGATCGCGAAGCTGCGCGGCGGGACAGCGCGGTAGTAGTCCCCGAAGACGTCGATGACCGCCGAGACGACGAACAGCAGCAGGAGCTGCCCGATGCCGATCCGGAAGCGCAGCCGGTCGACGGACAAGAGGAGGGCAACGCGCAGACCGGCGAGCAGATTGCGCAACAGGCTGCCGAGCGCGTATCCCATGAAAGGCGTCACGCGAGCCTCGCGGTCAGGCGGCGGCCGCGGATTCCTCGATGACTGCCTTGATCTTGCCGGCGTCCGCCGGCAGCACCGCGAAGCGCTGCGGCCGCTGCTCGATACCGTCGAACGCCACCGGACGCGCGGGATCGCGTCCGAGCGCTTCGCGGATCGTGGCGCCGAACTTCACCGGAAGTGCGGTCTCGAGGCACACGAGCGGCACGGAAGAATCGCGGTGCTCGCGTCCCACCTTGAGGCCGTCGGCGGTGTGCGGATCCACCACTACGCCGTAGCGCCTGTCGATCTCGCGAATCGTGGCGATGCGGTCGGCGTGGGTGCTGCGTCCCGACACGAAGCGCGCGGCCTGCACACGCGGCCAATGCACGGTGTTGCGAAGGTCGAACTCGCCGGTCCTGGCGAGCGTGTCCCACAGCGCGCGCACCGCGTTCGCATCGCGGCCCACGACGTCGTAGACGAAGCGCTCGAAGTTCGATGCCTTCGAAATGTCCATGGATGGCGACGACGTCGCGTGCGTCTCGGCAGAGGCGCGCGGGCGGTAGCGGCCGGTGCGGAAGAACTCGTCCAGCACGTCGTTTTCGTTGGTGGCGAGGATGAGTCGGTTGACCGGCAGCCCGAGCTCGCGCGCCACGTGTCCGGCGAGGATGTTGCCGAAGTTGCCCGAGGGCACTGCGAAGTCCATGGTCTCGCCGTCGCCCTTCGTCGCCTGGAAGTAGCCCGAGAAGTAATAGACGACCTGCGCTGCGACGCGCGCCCAGTTGATCGAGTTCACCGCGCCGAGCGCGTGCCGGGCCTTGAACGCGGCATCGCCGTTGACGGCCTTCACGAGATCCTGGCAGTCGTCGAACGTCCCTTCGATCGCGAGGTTGTGGATGTTGGCATCCGGCAGCGAGAACATCTGTGCGACCTGGAACGGGCTCATGCGCCCGTGCGGCGACAGCATGAAGACGTCCACGCCGCGCTTGCCCTTCAACGCGTATTCGGCCGAGCTTCCGGTGTCGCCCGAGGTGGCGCCGAGGATGACGATGCGCCGATGCTCGCGTGCTAGCACGTGCTCGAAGAGATTGCCCAGGAGCTGCAGCGCAACGTCCTTGAACGCGAGCGTGGGACCGTTGGACAGGTGCAGGATGTGCAGGCCAGGCTCGAGTGTGGACAGCGGCGTGATGGCGTCGGCGCCGAAGGTCTCGCGCGTGTAGGTCTTGTCGACGATGCGGCGCAGGTCCTCAGTGGCAATGTCGCCCACGAAGCGCGACAGGATCGCGAACGCGAGATCCGCGTAGCTCATGGGCCGCAGCGCCGCGAGCTCGCCGAAGGACAGCCGCGGATAGGCAACGGGAACCGCCAAACCGCCGTCGGGGGCGAGCCCTTCGAGCAGGATGGACGAGAAGGGCCGCGGGTCGCCCGCCCACGCGCCGCGCGTGCTGACGTATTTCATCGCCTCAATTGAGCTCTTCCAGCCGCAGGCGCACGATCTTGCCGCGCACGGTGGACAGCGCCTCGATCTTTGCGATGGCGTCGACGATGTTTTTCTCGACCGTGCGATGCGTGAGCAGGATGATGTCCGTCTGGTCCTCGCCTTCCGACGGCTCCTTCTGGATCATCGCGTCGATGCTGATCTCGCGGTCGGCGAGGATGCGCGTGATGTCGGCCAGCACGCCGGGCTTGTCATCGACGCGCATGCGCAGGTAATAGCTCGTGACCACCTCGCCGATGGGCAGGAACGGCAGGTCGGTGAGCTGGTCGGGCTGGAACGCAAGATGCGGCACGCGATGCTCGGGATCGGCCGTGTGCATACGCGTCACGTCGACGAGATCGGCGATCACCGCGCTCGCGGTGGGCTCGGCGCCCGCGCCCGCGCCGTAGTACATCGTCGGTCCCACGGCATCGCCCTTGACCAGCACCGCGTTCATCACCCCTTCCACGTTGGCAATGAGCCGCTGCTTCGGGATGAGCGTGGGGTGCACGCGAAGCTCGATCCCGTTCTTCGCGCGCCGTGTGATGCCCAGGAGCTTGATGCGGTAGCCCAGTTCCTCCGCGTAGCGGATGTCGTCCTGGTCGAGTGTCGAGATGCCTTCGGTGTAGGCCTTGTCGAACTGCATCGGCACGCCGAAGGCGATGGCCGACATGATCGTGAGCTTGTGCGCGGCGTCGATGCCCTCGATGTCGTAGGTCGGATCGGCTTCCGCGTAGCCGCGTGCCTGCGCTTCGGCCAGCACGTCGGCGAAGCTGCGGCCCGTGGCGCGCATCTCCGACAGGATGAAGTTGGACGTGCCGTTGATGATGCCGGCGATCCACTCGATACGGTTGGCCGTGAGCCCTTCGCGCAGC
>CAZIZD010000335.1:0-5055 GCA_964543615.1 uncultured Alcaligenaceae bacterium
ATCCGCCTCGGATTCGACGCGAAGGGCCTCGTCGCCCTCGCGCTTGTCGACGCGTTCGGACAGAAGAGCGTGGTTCGCTTCACGAGCTTCGAGCGAAACCCGAAGCTGCCCGCGTCGTCGTTCACGTTCACGCCGCCGAAGGGCGCGGACGTGGTCGGGGACAAGTAGCGGTCACATCCTGGTCGCGACGAGAGGCGCGTAGCGGTTGGACGTGCCGTTCATCCGCGTCGTGCCCATCCGGAAGCCGAAGAAGACCTCGACCGTGATCCCGCCGTCGACGGGATTCCACTCGATCACCACGCTGTCGCCGTCGATCGTGAAATCGCCCTGGTTGAGCGGTAGCTTGGGCGGGGCCCCCAACGAGCGCGGCTTGGTCTTGACGTAGGTGACGTCGCCGGTCGGCTCGAAGTAGTAGTAGTACTGGTTGCCGTCCCACACGCTCCACCACCCCGCGAGCCACCGCATCGTGGCGTCGGCCGCGGGACTCGCGCCCTGTCCGAAGAAGATGTCGAGGTCGACCCAACCCTCGAGGCCGCCCGGGTCGAACGCCGCTTTGCCGCGCACGCGCTTCAGGATGTCGCAACCCATCTTCGGCCCGCCCTGTCCGGCCGCGATGCGTAGCAGGATGTCCCCGTCCCATCCGTCGCAGACGTCGACGTGGAAGGCCTTGTGGCGCAGGATGTCGCCGCGCTGCGGCCGCCGGCCGCCCGCCGAGCGGATCCACGCATCGCCCTTGCCGATGCTGGGCAGGTACGTGGCGAGGTCGAAGCGTCCGAGGTATACGGACGCGCCGATGGCGCGGCCGTACCAGCCCACGAAGGCGTTGCATCCTGTCATGATGCCGCCCTTGTCCCAGTTGGCCTGCATGGTCGAGTGCGCGAGCCCGGTGTAGCGCTCGTACTCGTTGCCCTTGTTGGACCGCATGTCGCGGTTGGGAATGCTGTCGAGCACCTGCTCGGCCTTGTCGCGTATGTCGCTCATGGTCTTGCACCTTCGATGGAGGCGGGCGCCGGCAGCGCCATTCCCTTCTCGGCCATCACCTTGCGCGCGCGGTCCGGATAGTCGGTCACGAGGCCGTCGAGCTTCCATTCGATCATGCGCGCCATGTCGCGCGGATCGTTGACGGTCCACGGCAGCACGACGAGGCCCAGCGCGTGCGCCTCGTCGACCGCGGCGGGCGTGAGGTTGCGGAAGAACGACGACCACGTGTGGCAGCCCGCGGCTTTCACGAGCTTCGGCACCGAGTCGTCGTGCTTCGCGAGGTCGAGTCCCGCGGTCCACGCGCTGGGTCTGCCAAAGAGGCCCTTCACGTTGTCGAAGTTGCCGGAGACCTGCGTGATGCACACCGTTGGGATCTCCGGCGCGAGCTTCTTCACCTCGACCAGCGTGCGCCAGTCGAACGACAGCACCGACACGCGCTCGCTCATGCCTGCTTCGCGGATCGCCGCCACCACGAGCTTCGCGAAGGTGGCGGGATCGGGGGTCTCGGCCCCGCTGTCCGGCGTGATCTTGGTCTCGATGGCAAAGCGCACGCCGTTGCCCTTGCCGAGTGCCAGGACCTCCTTCAGCGTGGGAAAGCGCTGACCGTCGGCAGGCACCTGCTCGGGCCATTGCTTGCCGTACGCGCCCGCGGGATTCGTGCGTCCGATGTCGTAGCGGCGGAGCTCTTCGAGCGTCAGGGTGCGGATAGGCGGCCCTTTCGAGGACAGCCACTTGCCGTCGGCGTCACGCGTGAGATCCGGATTGAGCAGCGGATCGTGCGAGATCACGAGCACGCCATCCTTCGTCACCGCGAGATCGGTCTCGAGCGTGGTGACGCCCAGGTCTAGGGCGCGCTGGAACGCGGCGAGGGTGTTCTCGGGCGCGAGGCCGCGCGTGCCGCGGTGCCCCTGCAGGTCGAACGCGTGCGAGGTGGCGCACGCGAGCAACGCGAGGGCGATCAGCGCGCGAACCACGGCTTAACCCGCTCGTGCGCGAGCACGTCGCGGTTGACCACGAACTCGGGAACGCGCCCTGCGAGCGCGTCGACGATGCTCCTCAATCCCGTCGAGGCCATGTTGTGGAAGCACTCGTCGGTCCAGCAAAGCGAATGCGGCGTCAGGATGACGTTGTCCATCGCGAGCAGGGGATTGGTCGGATCGACCGGCTCCTGCTCGAACACGTCGAGCGCCGCGCCGGCGATGCTTCCCGCGCGCAGCGCCTCGATGAGAGCAGGCTCGTCGACCACGGGACCGCGCGACACGTTGATGAAGTAGGCCGAGGGCTTCATCTGCGCGAACTCGCGCGCGCCCACGAGATGGAACGTGCCTTCGTCGAGCAGCGGGATCGTCACCACGAAGTCGGACTCGCGCAGCACGGTCGCCATGTCGGTCTTCTGGGCGCCGACGTAGCGGAGCTCGACCTCGTTCACGTTCGGGTCGCAGGCGAGGAGACGCAGGTCGAACACGCGCGCCATGCGCAGGAGCTCCTTGCCGATGCGGACCGCGCCGATGACCCCGAGCGTGCGTCCCGTGAGCCCCATGCCCATGTTGTCCATGCGCTCGTTCCACCGGTTGGTGCGCGTGAGGCGGTCCTTCAGCATGAGCTTGCCGGCCAGCGCCAGGATGAACGTGAGCGCGATGGTCGCGACCGGCCTCGGCATGGGCATGGGCGTGTTGGTCACGAGCACGCCGGCCGCGGTCATGGCGGGCACGTCGACCGAGTCGTAGCCCACGCCGTGGCGCGCGACCACGCGCAGCCGGTGGTCGCCGCGCGCAACGACCGCGGCCGGCGTGCGGGCCATGTTGACGTACAGGGCGTCGTAGCGCGCGGCGTGCTCGGGCGTGAGCTCGCGCACGATCTCGGGGAGATACTCCCATTCGATGCCGGGGGCGTTGTCGAGGATCTCGAGGGCCTTGCGGCCGAAGGCGGGCTCGCCTCGGGAGTCGAGGATGTCGCGGGTGATGCCGACGCGAAACTTCTTCGTCATGTCTTCAGTAGCTCCGTTGAGCGGCAATGAGCATTTCGCGCGTCGCGCGCAACCCGGATTCGAGCGCGCCCTGGATCCACGTGTGCGTCAGCGAGGCGTGCTCCCCAGCGAAGTGCAGCCGTCCTTCGGGCGAGACGAGGTCGGCGTACAGGGCCGTGTGCTGCCCGGGCATGAACCACGCAAACGCCCCGCCCGACAGCGGATGGTTGTCCCAGCTCCAGCTGCGGGTCTCGCGGACTAGCCCCGCGTCGCGCAGCTGCGGATGCACGCGTGCGAGGTGCCGAAGGGCGACGCGTGCGCGCTCGGGGTGATCGAGCGAGGCGAGCCGGCGGGCGGTCTGTCCCCACGAATAGGACGCGAGCATCACTCCCGGGCCGCGCGACACGCTGCCGTCCCGGGCTTCGGCGTTGTCGGAAGGGTAGTAGGCGGTCGCGATGGGGAGGTCGGTGAACGTTCCGCCGCCGTAGATGCCGTCGTCGGTCTCCCAGAAGCGGCGGCGCGCCACGGCCAGCACCTTGGTCGACGAATCGTAGTTGAGCTCGCGGATCGCACGCCACTTGGGCCCGGACATCGGAGGCTGCACCTCGATGCGCGACAGCACGGGGCAGGGCAGGGTGCACAGCACGAAGTCGCCGTCGACGCGCTTCTCGACACCGCGCTCGCGATAGATCGCACCCGCGCGGCCGTTCGATTGCGTCAGCGTGACGACCTCGCAGCCGAGGCGCGGTTTGCCGCGCAGCTTCGCCGCGAACGCGGCGGGCAGCCGGTCGGTGCCCCCGACGATCTCGTCGAAGCCTTGCGACCAGACTTCCAGGAACTCTTCGCGCAGCGTTTCGGTGGCGGCCGACAGCATCAACGACTCGTTGCCGCTTGCGGTCGCCATGAACTCGATCGCCTCGGCCGACAACCCGGCCGATTCGGCAAGCTGCTGCAACGATTGCTGGTCGAACGCGCGGACCTTCGCGGTCTGTGGCGTGACGGCCGACAGGTCCTTGCTCTCGGATTCCGACAACGACTTCAAGGCGCGGCCGATGCTTTCGTCCCAGAAGTCGTCAGGGCTCTTGTCGCGCTCGTTGTCGCGCAGGGCATAGAGGTGGTTGAGCTTAGCGACGTCTGCCCGGCGCTGGCGCTCGCCGCGGAGGAAATAGTAGGCCTGCGGATTGGAGCTCACGAACTTGCGCAGCGGCAGGTCGAGTTCCTTCACGTAATGGCGGGTGAGCTCGTGGCGGGTCGGGATGCGCATCGCGCCCGCCTCGCCGTGCAGGCCGTCGGCAAATCGCAGCGTGCGCACGCGCCCGCCGACGTGGCGCCTGTCGGCCTCGAGGATCGTGACGCGGTGACCGCGCCTCTCGAGCTCGTAGGCGGCCACGAGCCCGGCGAGCCCCGCTCCGACGACGACGACGTGCAGCGGCGAGCGTGGATCCGGAACGGCGGCCAGCGCCGGCAGCGCGTTGGCGGCCGCCGCGGCGCCCGTCATCGCCATCAGGCGGCGCAGGAACTCGCGGCGCGTTCTTGCGTGACGAAGAATCGACGACACCGGCCTCTCCGAAAGGATTGCCCCATAATCTTCGCATGAACGACCTCTTTTCCGAATCGCGTGCGGCGCACGCCGGCGTACCGCTCGCCGAGCGGCTGCGCCCGCGCACGATCGAGGAAGTCGTGGGGCAGCGCCACCTCCTGGCGCCGGGCAAGCCGCTCGCCATCGCGTTCTCGTCGGGCAAGCTGCACTCGATGATCCTGTGGGGTCCGCCCGGCGTGGGCAAGACGACGCTCGCGCGTCTGATGGCCGATGCGTTCAGCGCCGACTTCATCGCGCTGTCCGCCGTGCTGTCGGGCGTCAAGGACATCCGCGACGCGGTCGCGCGCGCCGAGGCCACGCTCGCGCAGTCGGGGCGTGCCACGATCCTCTTCGTCGACGAGGTGCACCGCTTCAACAAGGCACAGCAGGACGCCTTCCTGCCGTACGTCGAGCGCGGCACGGTGACCTTCATCGGGGCCACGACCGAGAATCCGTCGTTCGAGGTGATCGGCGCGCTGCTCTCGCGTGCGGCGGTCTACGTGCTCGAGCCCCTGGCCGCGGACGACCT
>CAZIZD010000336.1:0-5042 GCA_964543615.1 uncultured Alcaligenaceae bacterium
GTAGGCGCCGATGTTCACGTAGGAGGGCATCAGCACGACGTTGGGCGCGACGTAGGCGCCGCGGCGCGCCACCGCCGGCGGCACTACGCGCACGCCGGCCTTGGCGAATGCGGCGTCGTCGAACTGCGCGAACTTGGTGGGCACCTTGTCGTAGAAGCGGAAGGGGACGTTGGGTCCGGACAACCCCATGCCCGCGTTGTCGGCGAGCCGGAACGAGAGCAGCACGGCCTTCTTGATCCACTGGTGCGTGAACCAGCCGCTTGCCTGCTTCTCGGCCACGCGGATGCGCCCCGCGTCGAGCTCGGCGATGACGTGGGCGACGGCCTCCCGCACCTCGGCCGGGGCGGACGAGGGCGAGAGCGTGGTACGCGTTTCCCACGCGGCATCGATGACGGCGGCGAGTTGACTCATTGGATTCCTTCGCGTGCGCTCCGGGGCTGACTCGCGCCCGGAGGCGGCCCATCGCGCTCATCGCGGCGGGCAAAACCCCGATTATAGCGGGCAACGCCGTCGCGACCGCCTACATGCTCTTGAATCGCGACGCGAAGGTCCGGGACACGGTAAGCCGTTCGGGACGGCCCTTGAGAAAGACGAGCGGCTGCTCGCGGAAGTCGCGCTCGACGCGCTCGATGGCGCGCACGTTCACGATCGTGCCGCGATGGATCTGCCAGAACGCGTCCGGGTCGAGCTCCTCGAAAAGTTCCTTGATGGGCTTCTTGATGAGCGCGTCGCCGTCGGCCGTCACGACCTTCGTGTACTTGTCCTCGGCCTGGAAGTAGACGACGTCGTCGATCGCGATGAGCTTCATCGCGCTGCCGAGGGAAGCGCGGATCCACTTGAGGCTGGCGCCTTCCCGTGCTGCAAGACGCGTGAGGATCGCCGCGAGGTCGGCGGGTGCGGTCCCTATGCGGCCCTTGAGTCGCGTCGCGACACGCTGCATCCGCTCGGGGCTCACGGGCTTCAGCACGTAGTCGACCGCGCCCTCGTCGAAGGCGGCGACCGCGTACTCGTCGTAGGCGGTGACGAACACGACGTGGCAGCGGCTGCCGACGACGCGCGCGACGTCGAGCCCCGACTTCTCGGGCATGCGAATGTCGAGGAACATCACGTCGGGCTCGTGCTGCTCGAAGAGGGCGAGGGCCTCCGCGCCATTCGCGGCTTCCGCGACGACGCGAAGCTCGGGCCACGCCTCCGCGAGGCGCGTGCGCAACTGCGCGCGCAAGAGCGGTTCGTCCTCGGCGAGGATCGCAGTCGTCATCGTGCGCCGGCCTGCGCTTCCGTATCGCGCATCACAGGCGGTGCGTCGGCCGCATCCGCCTCGAGGGGAATCGCGAGCGTCGCGCGCGCGCCTGAAGGCATGCCGCGGTCGAGCGAGAACTGCGCCTGCGTGCCGTAGAGCGCCGCAAGGCGCTCGCGGATGTTGGCGAGCCCGACGCCTCCCCCGCGCGTCGAGGGACCGAGCCCGCGGCCCGTGTCCTCGACGGTGACGAACAGCATGCGGCCTTCGCTGCGCGCCCGCACGAGCACGCTTCCACCGGACGCCGCCGGCTCGATGCCGTGCTTGATGGCGTTCTCCACGAGCGAGATGAGGAGGTTCGGAGGAAACGGATGCATCGCAAGGTCGTCGGGCACGTCGATGGTGAACGCGAGGCGGTTGCCCATGCGCATGCGCAGGATGTTGAGGTAGGCCTCGGCGAGCCGAACCTCCTGTCGCAAGGTAGTCGAGCTCGCGCGAAGGTGGGGCAGGGCGGCGCGCAGGTACTCGATGAGATGCCCGAGCAGGCGATGCGCTTCCTTCGGGTCGGTTTCCGTGAGGTACTGCACCGAGGCGAGCGTGTTGAAGAGGAAGTGCGGCTCGACCTGCGCCTGCATGAGCTTAAGCTCGGCTTCGATCGCCTGCTTCGACAGGAGGTGCCGCTCGAGCTCGGCCTTGTGCAGCGTGAGCGCGGCCTGCGACTCGCGGAACTTCACGTAGAAGAAGAGCGACACGAACAGACCGTTCGCGAATCCCGCGAAGGCGTTGCTGGCGAACGTCGACGGATGGTCGAGCACGTACGCCAGGGAGTAGCCCTTGATGAGGATGGTCAGCGTGAATCCGATGCAGGTGCCGATCGCAACCGCGATCGCGAGCCGCAGGATCGGGCTCGGCCTGGACCAGGGCGCCGCCGCGTTGACGCAGTAGGCGATCGAGAATCCGTAGAGCTGGACCGTGAGCAAGGGGTGCCAGAACGGGCGCGCGTCGTCGATCCACAGGACCGCGGCGATGCCCGCGTTGATCGCAGCGAGCAGGAGCACGGTCCGCCAGTGAAAGCGGAATCCCGCGGCGAGCGTGCCGGCGAACGACGTGACGAGCGTGCGCGCTTGCATGCGCGCATTGTAGGCGCGCGGCGGGCGCGGGCGTGTCGGCGGCGACAGGGCGCAACCTGCGCCGACAGGCCGCCCCCGGCGCCGCTATCCCGTTGCGCGGGCGCCGTCCAGGCGCCGGGTGAAGGCCACGATGCGGTCCACCGCCTCGGCGCATTCGTCCTGTGTTGCCACCAGCGCGAGGCGTACGCGGCCGCGGCCCGGGTTGGTCCCGTTCGCGTCGCGCGCGACGTAGCTTCCCGGCAGCACGGTGACGTTCTCCTCCGCGTACAGGCGGCGCGCGAACTCGGCGTCGTCGATGGGCGTTCGCGCCCACAGGTAGAACGCCGCATCGGGCATGGCGCAGGGCAGCACGGAAGCGACCCTCGGTTGCAGCAGGCGGAACTTCGCGGCGTACTCCGCGCGATTGGCGCGCACGTGCGCCTCGTCGTTCCATGCTGCAACGCTGGCGCCGGCGACTGCGCCCGACATCGCGCTGCCGTGGTACGTGCGGTAGAGCAGGAAGGCCTTGAGGAGCCTGGCGTCGCCCGCGACGTAACCGGAGCGCAGCCCGGGTGCGTTGGAGCGCTTGGAGAGGCTCCCGAACACGACGAGGCGCGGATAGCCGTGACGGCCCTCCGCTTGCGCGGCGGCGAGGGCGCCGAGCGGCGGCGTGGCCTCGTCGAAATAGATCTCCGAGTAGCACTCGTCGGAGGCAATCGCGAATCCGAAGCGGTCCGAGAGCGCGAAGAGGTCGCGCCACGCGGCCTGGTCGAGCACGCGTCCGGTCGGGTTGTCGGGTGAGCAGACGTAGAGCAACTGGGTGCGCGCCCAGACTTCATCCGGCACGCCTGCGAAGTCGTGCGCGAATCCGCGCGCGGGGTCGGCGTTGACGCAGTGGATGCGCGCGCCCGCGAGGAGCGCTGCGCCCTCGTAGATCTGGTAGAAGGGATTGGGCACGACCACGGTCGCGCCAGGCTTCGATCCGTCGAGCACGGTCTGCCCGAACGCGAACAGGGCTTCGCGGCTGCCGAGCACCGGCAGAACCTCTGTTGCAGGATCGATGGAGGCGAGGCCGTGACGGCGCGCAAGCCAGCCCGCGATCGCTTCGCGCAGCGCGGGCGCGCCGATCGTCGTGGGATAATTTGCAAACGCGTGTGCCGACGCGACGAGCGCGTCCAGTATCAGGCGGGGCGTCGGATGGCGCGGTTCGCCGAGCGACAGGCTGATCGCGCGCCTGGCGGGATCGGGCGTCACGCCGGCGAACAGCGCACGCAACTTCTCGAAGGGATACGGTTGCAGCAGGTCGAGGCGCGGATTCATGAGGCTGACGGGGACGGGCGATCGTGAAGTATAGCGGCGCACGCATGCTCGCCGTGACCGCGGCTCTGGCAGCGGGTGCCTTGCTGGCTGTGGTCGTCGGCTATTGGGGCACGCGCGCGCTGGCTCCCGCGCCCGTTCACATCGCGCCGGCCGCACCTGCCGATCCGGTCGCGGCCATCCTCGCCTCGGGACTCATGCGCGCGCCTGCCGCGTCGGTGGCGCCTGCCGAAGTGCGCAAGGAGGAGACGCTGTCGGGCGACGCGCGTCTTCTCGGCGTTTTCGCGGAGCGCGACGGCCGGGGCTTCGCGTTGTTTCGCCTGCCTTCGGGACCCAAGCTCGTCGCGCAGGGCCAGGACATCGCGCAGGGGGCCAGGCTCGTGGCGGTGCGGCCGGACGGCATCACGATCCGGGATGCGGGAGGCGAACGCCGCGTCGCGCTGCGTGGCGAGCCGCCGCCCAAGGCCGTTGCCGCGACACCGGTCGCGGCCGCGAAGACTGCCCGCAATCCGGCGTGCATCCCGCCACCCGGGTTCAAGGGCACGGTATTGAGGCTCAATGCGGAGCTCTTCCAGGGCATCGTCAGCAAGCCTGAGACCTGGACCGCGATGGTGATGCCCGACCAGGGGGCGCTCGCGGTGCGCGACGACAGCGGATTCGCGACGATGCTCGCGATGAAGAAGGGTGACCGGCTCCTGCAGGCCAACGGCATTCCCCTGAGTGCCCCCGACGACGTGATCGGCGCCGTGCTGCGACCCCTCGCCTCGCAGCAATCGGTGCGCGTCGTCGGGACGCGCGAGGGACAACCGCGTGAGTGGCTGCTGCTCAACGCGGGGTCCTGCCCCGGCTAGCGAATCCTGGCGTTGCGACGTCGGGAACCGGCTCGTCAGGCGCGCTGCATCAAGCGGTGCGGGCGGGCAGCCAGTCGATGAGATCGCGGGGGCGGTCGATCCACCCGGTGGCAGGCCACATCCGCGGATCGCCGCCCACGCCCATGTAGCCGTAGCCTGCGACGAGTGTCGCCATGCCTGCCGCATTGCCTGCCTCGACGTCGCGGAGGTCGTCGCCGACGTAGACGCACGCGGAGGGCGCAACCGCCATGACGTGCGCAGCGTGCAGCAATGGCGCAGGATGCGGCTTGGCGTGAGGCGTCGTGTCGCCGCCCACCATCACCGCGGCGCGTGGCGCGAGCCCCAGCGCGGCCACCACGGGCCTGGCAAAGCGCTCGAACTTGTTGGTCACGATGCCCCAGCGCAGGCCGCGCGACTCGATCGCATCGAGCGCATCGCCGACGCCGTCGAACAGCGTCGTGGTCTGCGCGAGGCAGGACTCGTAGTGCGCGAGAAACTGCTCGCGCAGCGAGGCGTATTCGGGATGCT
>CAZIZD010000337.1:0-5032 GCA_964543615.1 uncultured Alcaligenaceae bacterium
GATCGAGAAGCCGGCCGGCATCGCCAACCCCAAGGACTTCCGCAACGAGATCGTGAACTACGTGCTCCGCGCCCGCGCCCACAACGGCGGCCGCAACCCCGCGTGGAACAGCTACGAGAAGCTGCGCGAGGTGATCGAGAAGAAGATGTTCAGCAACACCGAGGACCTCCTGCCCGTGATCTCGTTCAACGCCAAGGCGTCGGCCGACGACAAGGAGAAGCACCAGAACTTCGTCGCGCGCATGGTGCAGAAGGGCTACACCGAGAAGCAGGTGCGGCTCCTCGCGGAGTGGTACCTGCGGGTGCACAAGGCAAGCTGACCCATCGCCCATGGCACATCTCATCGACCGGCGCCTGAACGACCGCGGCAGGAACTCCGTCAACCGCGAGCGGTTCCTGCGACGCTACAAGTCGCACGTGCAGGAAGCGGTCCGCCGCATGGTCGGCGAGCGCAAGCTGGGCGACCTCGAGCAGGGCGGCGAGGTGCGCGTGCCGCGCAAGGACGTGGCCGAGCCCGCGTTCGGTTACGGCCGCGTCGGCGATCGTGAGCACGTGCTGCCCGGCAATCGCGAGTACGTAGCGGGCGACCGCATCCGGCGGCCGGAGGGCGGCGCCGGCGGCGGAGGGGGCGGGAGCGACGGCGGCGGAGGCGACTCGCAGGACGACTTCGTGTTCGAGCTTTCACGCGAGGAGTTCATGCAGATATTCTTCGACGATCTCGAACTGCCACGCCTCGCGCGCACGGAGTTCGGGCCGTCCAACGCGTGGAAGAGCATCCGTCACGGCTTCGCGAAAACGGGCGTCCCGGCCAACCTCGCCGTCGTGCGCACGATGACCCAGGCGCTCGCGCGGCGTATCGCGCTCACCGGCGCGCTGACGCGCGAGACGCTCGGCCTGCAGGAAGAGTTCGCGCTCGCCACCGCGTGCGGGCATGCCGAGCGCGCGGCTTTGCTGCACGACGAGCTCGACCGGCTCGCCCGGCGGCAAGGTGCGATCCCGTACCTCGACGATCCCGACATGCGCTTCCGCAATCGCGTGATGCGGCCCGAGCCCGTCGCCAAGGCCGTCATGCTGTGCCTCATGGACGTGTCGGCGTCCATGGACGAATCGAAGAAGGACCTCGCCAAGCGCTTCTACGCCCTCCTCTACATGTTCCTCACCCGCAAGTACGAGCAGGTGGACCTCGTGTTCATCCGCCATACCGACGACGCCGAGGAAGTCGACGAGGACACGTTCTTCCACGACCCGCGCTCCGGCGGGACCGTGGTGTTCTCGGCACTCGAGCTCGCGGAAAAGATAAGGAGCGAGCGCTACGCGAGCGGATGGAACGTGTACGCCGCGCAGGCCTCCGACGGCGACGCGTTCGGCGCCGACCCCGCGCGCAGCGCGCGCTTCCTGCGCGAGAAGCTGCTGCCGCCGCTGCGCTACTACACGTACCTCGAGCTGACGGATGGCGACGCCGATGCGCGCCCGACCACGTTGTGGGCGGAATACCAGAGGCTCGCCGAGGAAACCAAGACGTTCGCGATGAAGCGCGCGGCGAGCCGCGAGCAGATCTATCCGGTGTTCCGCGAGCTCTTCCGCAAGGAGGCCACCTGATGGTCCCCATATCGACGGGCGCCGACTGGGACTTCGATCTCCTCGAGCGTTACGACGCCGCGATCGGCAAGGTCGCGGCCGAGTTCGGGCTCGACACCTACGCCAACCAGATCGAGGTCATCACCTCCGAGCAGATGCTCGACGCGTACGCCTCCAACGGGCTCCCGGTGGGCTACCCGCACTGGTCCTACGGCAAGGAATTCATCCGCAACGAACAGGCGTACAAGCGCGGACAGCAGGGCCTCGCCTACGAGATCGTGATCAACTCCGATCCCTGCATCGCGTACCTCATGGAGGAGAACACCGTCACGACGCAGGCGCTCGTCATCGCCCACGCCTGCTACGGCCACAACTCCTTCTTCAAGGGCAACGCGCTCTTCCGCCAGTGGACGGCCGCCGACGCCATCGTCGATTACCTCGTGTTCGCGAAGCGATACATCATGGAGTGCGAGGAGCGCCATGGACATTCCGCCGTCGAGGAGATCCTCGACGCCTGCCACGCGCTCATGGCGCATGGCGTCGACCGCTATCGCCGCCCCGCGCCGCTCACAATGAAGGAAGAGACGGCCCGCCTGCGCGCGCGCGAGGAGCATCGCGAACGGCAGTTCAACGACCTCTGGCGCACGGTGCCGACGCTGCCGGTGTCCGCCGCCGCGGCCAAGTCGACCGACTTCCCGCAGGAGCCGCAGGAGAACATCCTCTACTTCGTGGAGAAGTTCTCGCCCAGGCTCGAGACGTGGGAGCGCGAGATCGTGCGCATCGTGCGCAAGCTCGCGCAGTACTTCTACCCGCAGGCCCAGACCAAGGTCATGAACGAGGGATGGGCCACGTTCTGGCACTACACGATCCTCAACCGCCTGCACGAGCGCGGGCAGGTCGACGACGGCTTCATGTTCGAATTCCTGAAGAGCCACACCAACGTCGTCTACCAGCCTTCCTACGACTCCCAGCATTACTCGGGCATGAATCCCTATGCCCTGGGCTTTGCGATGTTCTCGGACCTGCGGCGGATCTGCGAGCGGCCCACGGACGAGGACCGTGCCTGGTTTCCGCAGATTGCCGGCGGCGACTGGCAGCGGACGCTCGACTTCGCGATGCGCAACTTCAAGGACGAATCGTTCATCGCGCAGTACCTCTCACCGCGCCTCATGCGCGAGCTGCGCCTGTTCGCGATCGCCGACCACCGCACTGACAGCGAGTTGCGGGTCGACAGCATTCACGACGATGCCGGATACCGGCGCGTGCGCAAGCTGCTCGCGCGCCAGCACGCACACGAGGAGCGCGTTCCCGACGTGCAGATCGTGCGCTACGACAGGGACGGTGACCGCTCGCTCACGCTGCGGCATACGCAGCGTCGCGGGCGCCAGCTCAACGAGGCCGCCGCCGAAGTGGTGCTTCATCTGCGCCGCCTGTGGGGCTTTCCGGTGCGCCTCGAAGCTTGGGAGGACGACCGTCCGCTCCATTCGATCGAGCCGGTCGCAGCCTGAGGATATTGAGGATCAGGCGAGCGTGATGACCAGCACGCCCGCCACGATGAGCAGCATGCCGACGACCTCGCGTCGGCTCAATCGCTCGCGAAAGAAGCGCCGCGAGACGGCGTAGCTGAATAGCATCTCGACGAGCCCGAGCGTGCGCACATACGTCACGGACTGGATGGCGAAGGCGGTGAGCCAGGCGGCGGAGGCCGCGGCCCCCATGAACCCCGCGAAGAGTGAGACGCGCCACGCGCGAAGCGTGCGGACGACGGTCGGGCGCGCGCGCCACCACAGCCACCCCCCCAACATGAGTGTCTGCATGGACTGCGCGACGACCAGCGTCAGTGCCGCATCGAGGACCCACGACGGCGTGCCGGCGGCCTGCGTTGCCGCACGGTAGGAGACCGCGGACATGGCCATGCCCGCGCCGCATCCAAGCCCCATCAGCGCGGACTTCGACGCGAGGCCCTCGGCGAGCGACGCCAACGGGCGCTCGCGATCGGCGGGCGCGAGCAGGAGCACGCCGAGCGTGCCCGCCGCCACCGCCAGGCCGGACGCGAACGTCAATCGATCGCCGAGAAGAACGAGCGAGAGCAACGCAACCTGCACGACCTCGGTCTTCGAATACGCGACGCCGACTGCGAAGTTGCGCTCGCGCATCGTCGCGAGCAACAGCGCCGTGCCGGCGATCTGCGACACGCCGCCGACGAGGCACCATCCGAGGAACGCAGGCGACGGCCCCGGCAGCGGCGCACCGGTCGCCGCCACCACCGCACCGAGCCAGAGCAGGGCGAACGGGAGGCCATAGAGAAAGCGCACGAGCGTCGCGCCGAGCGTTCCCAACTCCGTGACGAGGTGCCGCTGCGCCGCGTTGCGGATGGTCTGCGCCAACGCGGCGAATACGGTGACGGGAATCCAGAGCACCGGCGGAGCGTATCACCCGTCGACAGTCGCAGCGCCCGCTGCTAGAATGGTAGGTTGAAGTCCCAATCGAGCAGCACGAACCGAGCAGCATTCAACCGCCATGGTTATGACACCGCTGACGTGCACGGAGACCCTCTAGCGAAGGAACGCGTCCGCACGCCCGTGGTTCGACTCGACTGAACGAGAATGAGTGAAAAGTGCGGCCGCGACCGCACTTTTTTGTTTTTGGAATCGAGGACTTCATCATGGTTGCCATCACATTGCCCGACGGCGCCGTCCGCAAGTACGACGCGCCAGTCTCCGTCAAGGACGTCGCGGCATCCATCGGCCCCGGCCTTGCCAAGGCCGCCCTGGCCGGCAAGGTCGACGGCCGCGTCGTCGATACGTCGTTCGTCATCGACCGCGACGCTGCGCTCGCGATCGTCACCGAGAAGGATCCGGAGGGCCTCGACGTCATCCGGCACTCGACGGCGCATCTCCTCGCCTACGCGGTGAAGGAGCTCTTTCCCGATGCGCAGGTCACGATCGGACCGGTGATCGAGGACGGCTTCTACTACGACTTCAGCTACAAGCGGCCTTTCACGCCGGAGGATCTCGCAGCCATCGAGCAGCGGATGGCCGAGCTCGCGAAGAAGGACGAGCCCGTCGTTCGATCGGTCATGCCGCGCGACGACGCCGTGAAGTTCTTCGAGGACATGGGCGAGCACTACAAGGCCGAGATCATCGCGTCCATCCCGGGCAACGAGGACATCTCGCTCTACCGCGAGGGCGGCTTCATCGATCTCTGCCGCGGGCCGCACGTGCCGTCCACGGGCAAGCTCAAGGTGTTCAAGCTCATGAAGGTCGCGGGCGCGTACTGGCGCGGCGATTCGCGCAACGAGATGCTCCAGCGCATCTATGGCACGGCGTGGACGAAGAAGGAAGATCTCGACGCCTACCTCCATCGCATCGAGGAGGCGGAGAAGCGCGACCACAGGAAGCTCGGCCGCGAGCTCGACCTCTTCCACACGCAGGACGAGGCGCCGGGCATGGTGT
>CAZIZD010000338.1:0-5003 GCA_964543615.1 uncultured Alcaligenaceae bacterium
GACCGCAGGTACGCGTTGGGGTCGACGGACGAAGCCGACAGCGCAGAGCCGCTGCCGTCGAGCGCCGTCACGGCGATCTTGCTTCGGGCCGATTCCGGCAAGGTCATCACCCGAACCGAATGCGCAAAATATCCCGACGGGCACGAAACCGTCGCGGTCGCGCTTTCGCCGGGGCGCACGACGTAGTGGTCGGAGAAGGAGCGCACCGAGTCGTCGGCTGCGCTGGCGGACGACAGCAGGGCCATCGAGAACGCAAGTAACGCCGTACAGCGTCGCATCACGATCACCTCCGTAGGTGTTCGAACCCGCCCTCCGCAATGGGGCCGCCTGCGCTACGGCAGCGCGCAAAGCGTGACCGACTGCGGTCCGTAGCCTTCCTTCACGTAGCCCTTCGCCACCATCGCGTCGCGATCCGCGATGCTCGTCGTGTAGCGGTGGTTCGAGTCGGCGCGGTTGTTCCAGACGCGATAGATGGGCGCGCCGCCCGAGGCGCAAGCGCCGCTCGTTGTGTCGGGCAGCTCCATCTCGAAGACCTCGGCGGCCTCGAGCAGCCACGCACCCTTGAACTTCGTGACGGTGGCCACGCATTCCTGCGGGCTCGCCGAGTAGAAGTGGGAGTCGAGTCCCGCCGCGGGGTTGCCGTAGGCGCGGCACACGGGACGGCGGCCGGTGTTGCCGGTGCTGCCCACCCCATAGGCCTTGAACGACTTGCCCGTGCGCGTCCAGCCCTTGTGCACGCCGCTGTCGAGGTCGCCGATCTCCTTCGCGTTGGCGGTGATGAAGTAGTGGTCGAGCGCCGCGTTGTAGAACTCGACGACCGCGACGGTCGTGGTGGGCGGCAGCGCGGAGACGACCTTGCGCACGAGCACCCCGACGTAGGCGCGGTCGCTGAACTTGGCGCCCGACGTTCGCGTGTCGATGCCGTCGATGAAGAGGCCCTTGACCGCGCCCGCGTGGCCGCCGGCGTCGGCGCCGGGCGACATGAGCGACGATACCGTCCCGTCGGCCATCCAGACGTGGAGGAGCGTGAACGCGCCGTTGTTCCCCGCGGCGGACGTCATTCCGACGAACTGGTAGCCGTCGGGAATGGGAACGAACATCGAGAACGGCGCACCCGGCGACGTCGGCACCGACTGGACGAGCGTCTCGATTCCAGCCGCGGGGACGCAGCGCGTGGCCATCCGCTGCGGCTGCACGTACTGGATCGTGTTGGTCGCGTACACCTCGACCGCGTCCGGCGCGCCGGTCGAGTTGCCGTCGGGCATCTCGTCCAAGTACCTGTTGCCGTACTTGAAGAGCTTGTAGGTGGTCCTGACCGCGCTGCCGTCGATGTCGGTGACCGATCCCGCGGGCGCCGTGCCGGATGGGCAGGTCCCGAGCATGAGTCCGATGCCGATCGGGTTGAGGGTGACGTTCGACAGGACGGGCGGGCTCTCGCGCTTGGCGCAGAGCATGACGACCGACACCTCGGCGTCCGCCGTCAGGGTGTTGCGCAGCGTCGCCTCCTGACCCTGCGCGTCCTCGATCGCCGCGAGGTTGCGGTTGCGGTCGAGGAAGTGGAGGTCGGTTCGGTCGATGCCGGCCGGCCAGCGGGCGGTGTGGACCTGCAGGTCGCCCGAGACCTCAAGGCCCTCGGGGCACAGGAGCTGGACGTTGGCCGCGCTCTTGGCGCGGACGTTGACCATCTGGGAAACCGCGACGGTTTCCGCCTGCACGGGTGCCGCGAGCCCGAGGGCCAGCGCCACGAAGCCAGCGATTCCGATGTCACGCACGGGATCGTCTCCTGGTCTTTGCGAAGAGGGGCACGGCCTGCGACCGCCGCGAGAGCCGGGAGTTCCCCCGGCATCGCCACATTGCAAGACCCGTGCCCGCCTTCCGCTCTACTTGGCCGCGGCCTCCTCCGCCTCGCCTTCCTTCGCGGGGACGGTCACGAATCGCGCCATCAGCAGGCCGAGCTCGTAGAGCAGCCACAAGGGCACGGCCAGCATGAGCTGGGACAGCACGTCCGGCGGCGTGAAGATCGCTCCGACGACGAATGCGCCGACGATGACGTACGACCGTATCGCGCGCAGCTTCTCGAGCGAGACCACGCGCAGGCGCACGAGCACGATCACGACGACCGGCACCTCGAACGTGAGACCGAATGCCAGGAACATCGCGAGCACGAACGAGAGGTACTTGTCGATGTCCGTCATCATCTGCACGCCCGCGGGCGTGTAGTTGGCGAAGAACGAGAACATGACCGGGAACACGAAGAAGTACGCGAACGCCATGCCGATGAGGAAGAAGATCATGCTCGACACGATCACGGGAATAGCCAGGCGCTTCTCGTGCTGGTAGAGCCCGGGCGCCACGAATGCCCATGCCTGCCACATGACGTAGGGCAGCGCGACGAGAAACGATGCCATGAGCGTCACCTTGAGGGGCACGAGGAACGTCCCCGTGACGTCGGTGGCGATCATCGTGGCCCCCTTCGGCAGCGTCTCGAGGAGCGGCGCCGCCAGCAGCGCATAGATCTCCTTGGCGAACGGGAACAGGCAGACCAGCACGATCACGACCGCAATGATCGAGCGCAGGAGCCGCGTGCGCAGCTCGATGAGGTGCGAGAGGAAGGTCTCCTGCTCGCCACCTGGGGGGGTCGCATCCGTCATCAGATCCTGTCGAAGCCGGGCAGCGCACCCTGGCGAGGCGGCTCGGCAGGCGCAGCGTCGGCGAGCTCGCCGCCCGGCTCGTTGGGCAGCGCGACGGGCTCGGCCAGGGCCTCGGGCAGCGGCGGCGGCGGTGCAGGATCGGCCGCCGTCGCGTTGAGATCGCGCTCGACCTCGCGCACGCCGCTCTCGACCCCTTGCGCGGCCGACTCGACGGACGTCTTGATCTCGGTGGCCGCAGTCTGCACTTCGCGTTGCAGCTTCCGGAGCTCGTCTAGCTCGATCTCGCGCGTGATGTCCGACTTGACGTCGCTGACATAGCGCTGCAGGCGGCCGAAGAGATGGCCGAGCGTGCGCGCGGCCTTCGGCAGCCGCTCGGGGCCGATGACGACCAGCGCCACGACGGCGATGACGACGATCTCGGAGAAGCCGATGTCAAACATCAGTGACCGGGTGAACGGGTGAACGCGTGTAAGGCATGCAAGGCCGGTGCCGCTGGCGCTGCGAACGAGCAGGATGGGTGGGGCACTTCACCCGTTCACCCGTTCACTCGTTCACCGGCCTTGGCGCCCGTTCACTGCTTCCACTAGCTCTTGGTGGTGTCCTTCTTCACTTCCGCGTCGATCGTCTTGCCGGGGATCTGCGAAGGCGGCGGCGCCTCCGCGGATGCTGCGGCAGCGTCCTCCGGCGTCTTCATGCCTTCCTTGAATCCCTTCACGGCGCCGCCCAGGTCCTGCCCGATGTTGCGCAGCTTCTTGGTCCCGAAGATCAGGACGACGACGAGAAGAACGATCAGCCAATGCCAGATGCTCAAGCCACCCATGGTGGACCTCCTTAGGAACTCTTGCGCGGGATCATGCGGCCCAAAGGCTCCGGTCCCGCGATGACATGCACGTGCACATGCTGGACTTCCTGCTGCCCGACCCGGCCCGTGTTGATGATGGTGCGGAATCCGTCCGCGGCGCCCTGCTCGCGCGCGAGCCTGCCCGCGAGCGTCAGGATCCTGCCCATGGCCGGCGCATCGGCGTCGGTGAGCGCATACATGGTGGCAACGTGCTTCTTCGGAATGATCATAAAGTGCACGTCGGCCTGCGGCTGGATGTCGTGAAACGCGAAGACGTCCGCGTCCTCGTAAACCTTCCGGCACGGAATCTCGCCGCGCACGATCTTGCAGAAGATGCAGTTGGGGTCGCTCGCCGTCATGTGATCGTGCTTTGGGTTCAGGGTTCGCAAGCGTGCGACACGTGCGCTCGCTCCGCGGCCCTCCATTGTATCGCCACCCGTCGCGTCCCCGGCGGGGGCCGGGTGGCGGGGGGCCTAGCGCCCGCGCGCGGCCTTCTCCGCGTGGCCCGAGGTGCCTTCGCGGCGCGCGAGCTCCGCCAGCACGTCCTGCGGCGAAAGGCCGCGCTGCGCGAGCAGGATCATGCAATGGAACCACAGGTCCGCGACCTCGGACACGATGCGCGCGGGGTCGCCGTCCTTGGCGGCCATCACCGTTTCGGTGGCTTCCTCGCCGATCTTCTTCAGGATCGCGTCGTCGCCCTTCGCGAACAGCGACGCGACGTAGGAGGTGCCGGGATCGGCCCCCTTGCGCGACGCGAGCGTCGCGGCAAGGCGCGCGAGGATATCGTCGGTGTCAGGCATCGCCGTAGATCGCCTTGGGGTCCTTGAGGACGGGCTCGACGTCGCGCCATTCGCCGTCCTCGAGCCTTCGGTAGAAGCAGCGCTCGCGTCCCGTGTGGCAGGCGATGCCGCCCACCTGGTCGACGAGGAGGACGATCGCGTCGCCGTCGCAATCGAGCCTGATCTCGCGCACGCGCTGCACGTGGCCCGAGGACTCGCCCTTGCGCCACAGCTTGCTGCGCGAGCGGGAGAAGTAATGCGCTTCGCGCGTCGCTTCGGTGCGCGCGAGCGCCTCGCGGTTCATCCAGGCGAGCGTGAGCACCTTGTGCGTCGTCGCGTCCTGCGCGATGGCCGCGACGAGGCCATCGGCGTTCCAGCGGACGTCGTTCAGGAACGCTGCGCCGGCAAGCGCGCTCATGGGGCGCGGATCTCGATGCCCGCGGCAGCCATCGCGGCCTTGGCCTGGCCGACCGTGAACTCGCCGTAGTGGAAGATCGACGCGGCGAGCACGGCATCGGCGCCGCCCTCGACGATGCCATCGACCAGGTCCTTCAGCGATCCCACGCCGCCCGATGCGATGACCGGGATGTCGACGGCCTCGGCGATCGCGCGCGTCAGGCGCAGGTCGAAGCCCGTGCGCGCGCCGTCGCGGTCCATGCTGGTCAGCAGGATCTCGCCCGCGCCGAGTGCCGCGACCTCTTCGGCCCACTTCACGGCGTCGATGCCGGTGGG
>CAZIZD010000339.1:0-4991 GCA_964543615.1 uncultured Alcaligenaceae bacterium
GCGACGTCGTCGGCACGCAAGGTGTTTTCAACATGTCCTCCACCAACCACAACGGCATGGACGAGCGCGCGCGCGTGCTCGTCACGGTGAAGGACGGCAAGTTCCGCCTCCTGCCGGAATAGGCTGCCGACCGATGCGCATCGCGGGCATCCTGCTCGCCGCAGGTGAGGGCGCCCGCTTCGGCGGGGGCAAGCTGCTCGCGCGCGTTCCCACGACCGCTCACGGCGTGAGTGCGGGCACGCCCATCGGCGCCGCGGCGGCGATGCACATGATGGCGGCGCTCAACGACGTCGTCGCCGTGGTCCGCCCGCGCGACAGCATGCTGGAGCATGCGCTCCTCGCGACGGGCGCGCGCGTGGTGCAATGCGATCGCGCGCACGAAGGCATGGGCGCGAGCCTCGCGTGCGGCGCCAACGCGTGCCTCGACGCGGACGGCTGGGTCGTGGCGCTTGCCGACATGCCGTGGATTGCGCCCACCAGCATTGTCGCGGTCGCGGACGCGTTGCGCGACGGGGCCGAGATCGCCGCTGCGCAATTCGACGGCAAGCGCGGCCACCCGGTGGGCTTCTCGCGCAAGTACGGATCGCTGCTCGCCTCGCTGACGGGCGACGAGGGCGCGCGCAGCATCGTCGCCGCACGGCAGTGGGCACTGCGTCTGGTCAGCGTCGACGATCCCGGCGTGCTGCGCGACGTCGATCGGCCCGGCGACCTCGCGTAAGAGCGAACGCGCGGCGCAGCGGCGACGAAACCGGAACAGGCGGTCGTTGGGTCGGACCAGGCTCCGGCAACGAGACCCCGGCGACGAAAACCCGGGGCAGGACCGCCGCGAGGCAACCGCCGCGACCCCGGCGCCTCGCGGGCGCTACCCCGCGTTCTGCCAGAGGTCCTGCTGGTGGTCGCTCTTCTTGTGGAGCTCTTCCTGGATCCTCCACCAGGAGCGCAGCTCGCTGTCCGTGAGCGGATGCGAGATGAGGAAGCCTTGTGCCTCCTCGCAGTCGTGCGCGCGCAGGAAGTTGAACTGCGCGGGCGTTTCCACGCCCTCGGCGATGCAGCGCAGGCCGAGCGAATGCGACAGCGCGATGATCGCCTGCGTGATCGCCTCGTCGTTCTTGTTCTTGTCGAGGCCGTGCACGAAACGCTGGTCGATCTTCACGCCCTGGATCGGGAGCCGCGCGAGATAGGAGAGGCTCGAGTAGCCCGTGCCGAAGTCGTCGATGGTGACCGACACGCCCATCTGCTTGAGGCGCATCAGCGTCGCGACGGCCTTTTCGGGGTGCGTGATGATCACGCTCTCCGTGATCTCGAGGTCGAGGTGACGCGCCGCGAGGCCGCTGCTCGCCAGCGCTTCCTCCACGACCGAGAGCCAGCTGTCGTGCTGGAGCTGCTGCACGGACAGGTTCACCGACAGCCGCAGCGGCATGTTCTGGCGATGCCATGCCACGACCTGGCGGCACGCGTCGCGCAGGACGCGCGCGCCGAGCGCCTGGATCATGCCCGACTCCTCGGCGATCGGGATGAACTCGGCGGGCTGGATGATGCCGCGCTCGGGATCGCGCCAGCGCAGGAGCGCTTCCACGCCGCATGCACGCCCGGTCTGCATCTCGATCTGCGGCTGGTAGACGATGAAGAACTCGTCGTCCATGAGGCCGCGCCGCATGTCGGTCTCGAGCTGCAGGCGTAGCTGCACCTTCGCGTTCATGTCCGCCGTGTAGAAGCGGTAGGCGTTGCGTCCCGCGTCCTTCGCGGCGTACATCGCCGTGTCGGCCTGCTTGATGAGGCCGACACCGTCGCGCGCGTCGTTGGGATAGAGCGCGACGCCGATGGAGCACGTGAGCGTCGGCGTCTGGTCGGCGAGGCGGAAGGGTGCCTGGAAAACTTCGCGCACGCGCGCGAGCACCGTCATCACCTCGAAGGGCTCCTCCAGGAGCCCGGGCAGGATCACGACGAACTCGTCGCCGCCCAGCCGCGCGACGGTGTCCGACTCGCGCACGGCGCTCGTGAGGCGTTGCGCGATCGCCTGCAGGAGCTGGTCGCCCGCGTCGTGGCCGAGCGTGTCGTTGATGCGCTTGAAGTGGTCGAAGTCGAGGAACAGGCACGCGACGCGCGTGCCGTCGCGCTGCGCCTGGGCGAGGATCTGCCGCAGCCGCTGGTTGAGCAGCGAGCGGTTGGGCAGGCCGGTCAGGATGTCGTGCTGCGCGAGCTTGTACGCATGCGCGGTCGCCACCTCCAGCTCGCGCGTGCGCTGCGCGACCTTCTCCTCCAGCGTGCGCTGGTAGTTCGCGACCTCGGACTGCGACTCGGCGAGCCGCTGCGTCATGTGGTTGAACGTGTGCGTGAGGAGCCCCAGCTCGTCCGAGGACCCCGCGGGCACGTAGACGTCGAGCCGTCCTGCGCCCACCGCGCGCGCCGCGCGCATGAGGCGGCGCATGGGCGCCACGAGCCTGCGCGTGAGCATGAGCGTTGCGACCACGGCGATGACCACGAGCAGGCTCACGACGCCGATGGCCCCCAGCATCTGTTCGCGGAACTGGCGCCGCTGTGTCTCGTAGGAGAGCCCGAGACGCACGTAGCCGATAGGGGCCGCGTCGGCCGCCGCGGGCCAGACCGGCGCCACGAACTCGAGATAGCGCCGGTCCTCGATGTCGGTGTCGAGCGCCCGCACCTCGCCGCGCTTGCGTGGGGGCGCCGCCTTGGGAAGATCGGGAAGCGCGGCGCGGGCCATGGTCGGCGTGAACCGGCGCGTGACGAGCGGCCGCTGGTCGCCGTCGAGGATGGACATGAACGCGACGTCGGGATCGGCACCCATGCCGTCGAGCAGGCGGTCGAGCGCGGCCTTGTCCCGGCTCACCAGACCGTACTCCGTGAGCTCCGTCATGACCGCGGCGAGCGCGCGGCCGCGGGCGCGAAGCTCGTTGTCGTCGTCCCGCCAGCGCTGGCTCGCGTAGAAGACCGTGATCGCGACCGCCGTGAGGAAGATGAGGCCGATCGTGAGCAGGTTGAGCTTGGCCAGCAGCCCCACCTTGACCGGCGGCAGGTCGAGCATGGACGCCGTGTCGCCGGCCAGCGGCGACATGTGCCTGCGCATCAGGAAACGGAACCGTTTCATGGCCGGAGGTTCATGTGTGCGGCATGCGCCGCGAACTGCATGAATGCTGCCCGGGAGTGGGAACCCCGGGATCAAGCATAGTCTGTGCCGTTGCTACGTCGAGGTCACGGGAATCTTGCCGATCCGTGCCTGCCATTCCTTGGGTGCGGTGTGGTGCACAGACTTGCCCCGCGCATCGACCGCCACCGTGACGGGCATGTCCTTGACCTCGAACTCGTAGATGGCTTCCATGCCGAGATCGCCGAAGGCCACCACGCGCGAGGCCTTGATTGCCTTGGACACGAGGTATGCCGCACCGCCCACGGCCATGAGATACGCGGCGCCGTGCTTGCGGATGACGTCGACGGCGGCGGTGCCGCGCTCGGCCTTGCCCACCATCGCGATGAGGCCGTGGTGCTCGAGCATGAGGCTCGTGAATTTGTCCATGCGCGTGGCCGTCGTAGGCCCGGCCGGTCCGACCACTTCGTCGCGGACGGGATCGACCGGCCCCACGTAGTAGATCACGCGATTCTTGAAGTCGACGCCGGCGGGCAGGCGCTCGCCGCGCGCGTGATGGTCGGCGATGCGCTTGTGCGCGGCATCGCGGCCGGTCAGGAGCTTGCCGTTGAGGAGCAGCGCCTCGCCGGGCTGCCACGTGGCCACTTCCTCGCGCGTGAGCGTGTCGAGGTTCACGCGCCGCGCCGAAGGCGAGGGCGTCCAGTGCACGTCCGGCCACTTCGAAAGATCGGGCGGGTCGAGCTTCGCGACTCCCGACCCGTCGAGCGTGAAATGCGCGTGGCGCGTGGCCGCGCAGTTGGGGATCATCGCCACCGGCAGCGACGCGGCGTGCGTCGGGTAGTCGAGGATCTTCACGTCGAGCACGGTGGAGAGCCCGCCCAGGCCCTGCGCGCCGATGCCGAGCGCGTTGACCTTCTCGAAGAGCTCGAGGCGAAGCTCCTCGAGGCGGCTCGACGGTCCGCGCGCGCGGAGCTCGTGGATGTCGATGGGCTCCATGAGCGATTCCTTGGCGAGCAGCATCGCCTTCTCGGCGGTGCCCCCGATGCCGATGCCGAGCATGCCCGGCGGACACCATCCCGCGCCCATCGTCGGCACCGTCTTGATCACCCAGTCGACGATCGAATCCGAGGGATTCAGCATCGTGAACTTCGACTTGTTCTCCGAGCCGCCGCCCTTGGCCGCGATCCGGACGTCGATCGTGTTGCCGGGGACGAGCTCGAAGTGGACGACGGCGGGCGTGTTGTCGCCGGTGTTCTTGCGCTTGCCGATGGGGTCGGCGAGCACCGATGCGCGCAGGCGGTTGTCGGGGTCGTTGTAGGCTCGGCGCACGCCTTCGTTGATCATGTCGACGGGCGACATCGTGACGCCCTCCCAACGGACGTCCATGCCCACCTTCACGAACGCGCACACGATGCCCGTGTCCTGGCATATCGGGCGATGCCCCTCGGCGCACATGCGCGAGTTGGTGAGGATCTGCGCGATCGCGTCCTTGGCCGCGGCCGATTCCTCCGCGCGATACGCCTCCCCGAGCGCGGTGATGTAGTCGATGGGATGGTAGTAGGAGATGTACTGGAGCGCGTCGGCCACGCTCTCTATGAGGTCGGCCTGGCGAATCACGGTCATTGGAAGCCCCCCGGCATGCCGTTGTCGTGCTTGTCCGCCGCCGCGTTGCGATGCGGCCGGCCGGGCAACATGATGCGGTCGACCGCGGCGATCGCGACCGCGGAAAACAGGAACGTGATGTGGATCACCGTCTGGTAGAACAGCGCCTTCTCGGAGAACGCCTGCGCGTTGATGAACGTCTTGAGCAGGTGGATCGACGAGATGCCGATGATGGCCGTCGCGAGCTTCACCTTGAGCACCGACGCGTTGACGTGCGACAGCCACT
>CAZIZD010000340.1:0-4985 GCA_964543615.1 uncultured Alcaligenaceae bacterium
GATCTCCGCCCGCTCATCTGCTGCGGCTGGTAGCCCTGCAGCACGGCGAGCTCGCCTTCCTCGGTGGCCACGAGATCGGGGCGGTTGCCCGCCTTGAACTGGGCGATCGAGTCCCGGCGCTGCTTGACCATCTTGTCGATGACCGCGAGGACGTCGGCGTCGCCCAGCTCCTTGCGTTCGTCGACCTCGCGCTGCTTGATGGCCGCCAACAGCAGGCGGATCGCGCCCAGGCGCGCCGTGTCCTTGGCGCGCATCGCGGCCTTCATGTCTTCGGTGATCTGCGCTTTCAGTGTCATGGTCGTTCCCGGGCCTTGGCAAACAAAAAGGGGCGAGTGGCTCGCCCCTTCTTCACAACGGTACGAAAGCTGGTGCGGCGCGTTCAGAAAAGCTTGGGCGGCAGCTGCTGGCTGCGGATGCGCTTGTAGTGGCGCTTGACCGCGGCGGCCTTCTTGCGCTTGCGCTCGGCCGTGGGCTTTTCGTAGAACTCGCGGGCGCGCAGCTCGGTCAGGAGACCGGTCTTTTCGATCGTGCGCTTGAAGCGGCGAAGGGCGGCCTCGAAGGGCTCGTTCTCGCGGACACGTACACTCGGCATCGGATTGCTCTTCCGGGGGAAGTGGATTGGGTAACCCGAAATACTACCCCACGACCGCCCGCCTGGCAAGGGGGCGGTATCATCGGCCTCCCATGCGCGTCCTCGGCATCGAAACCTCCTGCGACGAGACCGGCATCGCGGTGTACGACACCGAAGCCGGCCTCCTCGGTCACGCCCTGCACAGCCAGGTGGCGATGCACGAAGCCTACGGGGGCGTCGTCCCCGAGCTCGCCTCGCGCGACCACGTCCGCCGCACCGTTCCGCTGATCGAGCGGGTGCTCGCGGACGCCGGCTTGGCGCTCGCCGACCTCGATGCGATCGCCTACACCCAGGGTCCCGGGCTCGCCGGGGCGCTGCTCGTCGGCGCGAGCATCGCGAGCGCCCTCGGGTACGCGCTGCGCATTCCCGTGATTCCCGTGCACCACCTCGAAGGCCATCTCCTGTCGCCGCTGCTCGGCGACCCGCGCCCGCCGTTCCCATTCGTCGCGCTCCTCGTGTCCGGCGGTCACAGCCAGATCTTCGACGTAACGGACGTGGGCGAGTACCGGCTCCTCGGCGACTCGCAGGACGACGCCGCGGGCGAGGCCTTCGACAAGTCGGCCAAGCTCCTCGGGCTTCCCTATCCGGGCGGGCCGGCCATTGCGCGCCTCGCGCAAGCGGGCACGCGGGGTGCGGTGCGGCTGCCCCGGCCGATGATCGATTCGGGCAACCTCGACATGAGCTTCTCCGGACTCAAGACCGCGGTGCTCACGTATGCGCGCAAGGAGGCGGGAGGCGCGTCTCCCGCGTCGCTGCCCGAGTCGCGCAAGGCGGACATCGCGCTCGAGATCCAGTCGGCCATCGTCGACGTGCTCGTCGCCAAGTCGCTCGCGGCCATGCAGGCGACGGGCCGCTCGCGCCTCGTCGTCGCGGGGGGCGTGGGCGCGAATCGCGTGCTGCGCGAGCGCCTCGGCGCGGCGGTTCCGCACGTGTACTTCCCGGACCTTGCGTTTTGCACCGACAACGGCGCGATGATCGCTCTCGCGGGCGCCATGCGCCTTGCGCAGGGAACGCGCGATTACACGTTCGAGGTGCGCCCGCGCTGGGAGCTTGCCTCGGTCCAGGCTCGCTAGCCCACGAACGCCAGCACGCGCTGCGTGAAGGCCTGCGGGCTCTCGATGGGGAACGAGTGGGCCGCACCCTCGACGGGTGCGAACGTCGCGTGCGGAATCGACTTCGCGAACGCCGCGGCGGCATCGATGCCGAAGACCAGGTCGCGCGTGCCGGCCATCACGAGCGTGCGCGCCGTGAGGGTTGCAAGCTGCGTACGCACGTCGAAGCCCGCGATCGCCGCGACCTGGCTCGCAAGTGCCGCGGGGGTCTGCTGGTACGGGTAGTTCGCCGCCAGCGCGACGAGCGCATCGACCGTCTTCGCGTTCTCGAAGAACGCGGGCGACAGCACCCAGTAGAAGAGATTGCGAAACCACAGCGGGCGGTCGATTCGCGCGAAAAGATCGGACCACGTTGCGAAGAGGGCGCTGTCGCGCGGCGAGGCGCACGGCGACGTCGACGCGAGCACGAGCTTGTCGATTCGCCCCGGATGGCGGATCGCGATGTCCTGCGCGATCATGCCCCCCATCGAGTGGCCCGCCAGCGAGAACTTCGCAAGTGCAAGGTGATCGGCGAGTGCGATGCAGTCGTCGGCCATCGCGCGGATGCTCGTAGCCGCGTCGAGCGGCGTGGTACGGCCGGCGCCGCGGTTGTCGGGCATCACGACGTCGTAGCGCGCGGCGAGCGTGTCCTGCGACGGCATCCAGAACGCATTGTCGGCCGCCAGTCCCGCGACGAGCATCAGCGGCCGGCCGCTGCCCTTGCGCTCGTACCAGGTGACGATGCCGTCGTGCGGGAAGGTGGGCATGGGAACGGCCTCAATGGCTCAGCGACCTATCGTGCGTTCCCTGCCGGCCATCAGCTGCGCGATGTTCGTGCGATGCCGCCAGAAGAGGAGCAGCGCGATCGGGACCATCGCCCATGCGGTCATGGTGTTGCCGAACACGTAGAACGCGCCCAGAGGAAGCAGCACCGCCGCCGTGAGCGCTGCGAGCGAGCTTATCTTGAATCCGAAAGCCATCACGGCCCACACCACGAGAAGCGTGAGCCCGAGCGGCCAGTGCAGCGCGAAGACGATGCCCGCGGTCGTGGCGACACCCTTGCCGCCCTTGAAGCCATGGAACACGGGGTACAGGTGCCCCACGAAGACGGCGATCGCCGCGGCGGGAACGACCCAGTCGGGCGCGCCCACGCGCGCCGCGACGGCCTGCGCGAGGAACACGCCGAGCCATCCCTTGACCGCGTCACCCGCGAGCGTGAGCGCCGCGGCCTTCTTGTTGCCGGTGCGCAGCACGTTGGTGGCGCCGGGATTGCCGGACCCGTACTCGTGCGGGTCGGGCAGACCCATCGCGCGGCTCACGACGACGGCGAACGACACGGAGCCGATGAGATACGCGCCTGCGACGATGAGGATCGCGAAGAGCAAGGGCAAGGAAGAGAAAGCTCGGGATCGGGAGCCGACGCGAAGGTAAACTATCTTAAACCATGAACAGGATCTTCATTCACGACCTGCGCCTGCCGGCGCGCATCGGGGTCTACGACTGGGAACGGCACCTGCCGCAGACCGTGCGGCTCGACGTCGAGATCGCCGCACCGTCCGCGCTGCCGTTCGAGAGCGGACGCATCGCCGACGCGCTCGACTACGCCAAGGTCGTCGAGCGCATCAAGGCGTTCGCGAAGGATGCGCCGCCGCCGCTCCTCGAGCGCTTTGCCGAGAAGGTGGCGCAGATCGTCATCGGCGAATTCGGTGCGCCGTGGGTCAAGGTGCGGGTGGCCAAGCTCGGGGCGATCGCATCGGTGCGCGAGGTCGGGGTGGAGATCGAGCGCGGCCTCAGGCCGTGATGTCGACCAGCGTCGGCGCGAGCACGCGCACGATGTCGGCCGGCGTCATGCCCACCAGGTAGCCGCGCCTGCCGCCGTTGATGTACACGCGCGGAAGGTCGGCAATCGTGCGCTGCATGTAAACGGGCATCGCCTTGCGCGTGCCGAAGGGACTTGTGCCGCCCACCTGGTAGCCCGAATGCCGGTCGGCGGTGGCGGGGTCGCACGCGGCGACCGACTTCACGCCGAGATGCCGCGCGAGGTTCTTGGTGGACACTTCGCGGTCGCCGTGCATCAGCACGATCATCGGCCGCTTCGCGTCGTCTTCCATGATCAGCGTCTTCACGACGGCATGCTCGTCGACGCCGAGCTCGCGCGCCGACACCGCGGTGCCGCCGCGCTCCTCGTATTCGTAGGGATGGTGCGTGAAGTCGACCTTGTGTTCGCGCAGCACGCGCACGGCGTTGGTGGCGGGAAGCTTGTCCTTCATCTCACGCGTCGGCCTCGCGCGCCGCGCTCATGCGTAAGCGACCATCGGCACCGACCACGGCTCGGGCCAGTGGATGCCGAACGGCAGCCAGGGCTCGCTGGCGACGCGCACGCGCGAGAAGCCGGCATGCAGGAACTCGCGCGTGAGGTCGTTGCGCGAGAAGAGCCGCATCTCGAGCGTGGAGCCGGGTCCACCGTGGAACACGAGGTCCGTGAATGTCTGCAGCTCGCCGTCGAGCGTGCGGTTGTGGAGCGTCCATGCGCCGTCGTTCTCCTCGAGCCGCCACTCGAAGAGATCGGGGAAGTGCTCCTTCGTGTGCCCGTCGGGCACGAACGGCACGGTGAAGATGAGCTTGCCGCCGGGCTTCAGCATGCGCCGCGCGTTGACGAACGCGCGCGACACGGGCGGCGTCACGTGCTCGAACACGTCGCTCGACACGATGAAATCGTAGCGGCCGACGTGCTCGTCGCCGATGTCGCCGATATCGAGGCGCGGGCTCGTGTGATAGAACGTGTTGACGTAGTCGAACTTGTGCGCGAGCGGCTTCGCATACGCCTCGGCGTCGGAGAGGCCCACGCCCGCGATGGCCTTGTTCGCGGGAAAGTCGGGCAGCGGAATCGGCGCGCCCAGCACCTCGCGCGTCACGAGATAGCCCATCGCGCGAAAGCGCACGTTCGATCCGCAGTGCGCGCAGGTGAGCGCCTCGCGCGAGAGCTCGGCCAGGCTGCCGGCGTTAGGCGTGCCGCAGAGGTTGCAGATGAACGGGATGCGCGATCCCGGGCGCACCTTCGCGGGATCGCCGCCGGTGCCGTCGCGCCAGCGCCGCTTCGCGAGCATGCCGAGCATGCGCCGGTGGGCGAAGATCTGCGCCTTCCTGAGGAACGTGCGCTGCGGGGCGACGGTGTCGGGCTCGATCATGCGCTCAATTCTATCAATCGTCCGCAGACGCTCACCCGCGAGGATGGTGCTGCGTGTGCAGCTGCTTCAGGCGCT
>CAZIZD010000341.1:0-4968 GCA_964543615.1 uncultured Alcaligenaceae bacterium
CGCGGCCGCACCGACGTGCCGAAGATCGTCGACTGGTACATGGACGGCAAGATCGATATCGATTCGCTCATCACGCACGTGCTTCCGCTCGAGCGGATCAACGAGGGCTTCGATCTCATGCACAGCGCGGAGTCGATCCGGGCCGTGGTGAGGTACTGAAGCCCGCCGGCATGAGCGCGCTGCTCGATGCACTGGTCGAGACGTCCGGGCGCGTCGCGCGGGATTCTTCTCGACGCGCCAAGATCGCGCAGCTCGGGCAGTTTCTGCGCACCACGCGTGGCGACGAGACCGGCATTGCGGTCGCGTACCTGTCCGGCACACTGCGCCAGGGCAGGACGGGCATCGGCCACGCGGCCATCCGCGACGCGATGCCCGCGGCGCACGCGCCCGCCGCGAGCCTCACGCTCGCGGAAGTGGATGCAACGCTCGAGCGAATCGCCGGCGTCGCGGGCGCAGGCTCGGCGGCGCAGCGCAAAGCGTTGCTCGGCCAGCTCTTCGCGCGGGCCACGCCGGTCGAGGCAGAGTTCCTTGCCCGCCTGATGGTCGGCGAGCTGCGGCAGGGCGCGCTCGAAGGCCTGATGATCGACGCCGTGGCCGCCGCGGCGGGCATCGAACCCGGCATCGTGCGCCGGGCCGCGATGGCGGGCGGGGGCATTGCCGCGATCGCGCCGGCCGCGATGCAGGAGGGCGCGCCCGGGCTCTCGCGCTACAAGCTCGCGCTGTTCCAGGCGGTGGCGCCAATGCTCGCGCAACCCGCGGACGACATCGACGACGCGTTCGCCCGCGTCGACGGGGAGGCGGCGGTCGAGTGGAAGCTCGACGGCGCACGAGTGCAGGTCCACAAGCTGGGCGAGGAGGTGCGCATCTACTCGCGCACCGGCAACGACGTGACGAAGGCCACCCCGGAGATCGTCGGCGTCGCGCGAAGCCTTCCGGCGCATGCCGCGATCCTCGACGGCGAGGCGATCGCGCTCACGCAAAGTGGCGCCCCGTATCCTTTCCAGGAAACGATGAGCCGCTTCGGCCGCGTGCTGGACATCGAGGCGATGCGCGCGAAGATGCCGCTTTCAGTGTTCTTCTTCGACTGCCTGCGCAGCGGCGACGACGATCTCGTCGCGTTGCCGTGTGCGGCGCGATGGAGCCGTCTTGCCGAACTGCTCGGGGGCCGCCACATGACACCGCGCATCGTCACCGTCGACGCCGGAGCCGCGCGCGCCTTCTACGCGGACGCGATCGCCCGCGGGCACGAGGGCGTGATGATCAAAACGCTGGCCGCGCCCTACGATCCCGGCGCGCGCAGCGCCGCGTGGCTCAAGGTCAAGCGCATCCATACGCTCGATCTCGTGGTCCTGGCAGCGGAGTGGGGCCACGGCAGGCGCCGCGGCTTTCTCTCCAACCTGCACCTGGGCGCGCTCGACCCTGCGACGGGCGAGTACGTCATGCTGGGCAAGACGTTCAAGGGCATGACGGATGCAATCCTCGCGTGGCAGACCGAGGCGCTCCTGCAACGCGAGGTTTCGCGCGACGCGTGGAGCGTGTACGTGCGCCCCGAGCTCGTGGTCGAGGTCACTTTCAACGACCTGCAGGCGAGTCCGCGCTATCCGGGCGGGCTCGCGCTTCGTTTCGCGCGCATCAAGGGCTATCGCCCCGACAAGCGCCCCGGAGAGGCCGACACGATGGACGCGGTGCGCGCCATCTACGCCGCACAAATGGGAACGCCCCGCATGGCGGGGCGTCCCGGCTGAAACGGCGCGCGATCTGCGACCAGGCGCAGGCGCGCGCTTGCGCCTAGCGGGCGGTGCCGCGGCGGAACAGATTGACGATCGCGAGCAGGACCACGGCGCCGATGAACGAGACGAGCAGCCCCGACATGCTGAAGTCGCTGCTGTTGATCGTTCCCGTGCCGAACATGGGCGCGATCACGAAGCCCGCGAGCAGGGCGCCGATGATGCCGACGACGACGTTGAGGATGATGCCCTGCTGCGCATCGGTCTTCATGACGAGGCTGGCGAGCCAGCCGATCACACCGCCTACGACGAGCCAGATAATGAGGTTCATGACGTGTTCCCTGTAATGGAGTTGAACGGTGCATGCGGTCCGGAACGGTCCTCATGCATGGACGAGCCATGATTCCCCGGCAGGGTGGGGTCCGCCTATCGGCTGGGCGTCCAATCGTGCGTAGGACGATGGCTATGGGGTGGCGCGCTTTTCCAACCGGCGCACGCCGTGGTTGCGCGAGTTCACGGCGCGCATTGCGTATGTCCTTGACCGGGAAGGACACTCGACGTGGCACGCGCCGTGCAAGTCCAAGCGCGCAGTATTCGACCCACTACATTCGAAAGGATCATCATGAAGATCGTCGCAACGCTCGCCCTCGCGGGCCTGATGGCTGTGCTGACGGGTTGCAACACCGTGGAAGGCGCCGGCAAGGACGTCAAGGCCACCGGCGCCGCCGTCGAACGTGCCGCAGACAAGGCCAAGCCCAACTAAGCTGCGTGCCGGGGCGCGCGGGACCGAGCCGGATGCAATCCGGCGGAAGGCTCCCGCGCGCGAGGCTTGCGCGCGTGATCTCGAGCGCAGAAGCTAGAGCGCAGAAGCCTGAAGGTGAAGAGAGGGACTAACGACGCCGCGCCCGGAACGCCTTGTACGCTCCGAACAGCGCGCGGGCTTCGCTGGAAGTCGCGATCCGGACGGCGGTGGCGGCAAGACCAAGGACCGCCGCAATCTTGCGCATCCCAGCATGGGACGTCTCCGTAGGCACGTCGTAGGCGACCGGTCGCGTGGGCGGCATTCCGGCGGGACCTACGGTTGCATACTGCAACCCCGGCGCGTGCCTGGGCGCGCGCGACAACGCGTACCCGGCGGCGAGGCCGCCGCCGATCGCCACGAGGGGCCACGAGCGGGACGCCTTCGCGACCACGACGTCGAGTCCCCGTCGGACCTCGTCGTAGCGCTGCGCAACTGCCACGCGCCGCTTCTCGATGCGCTTCTCGACCGCCTCGATGTCGTCGAACGTGGACGCGGGTTTCATGACACCTCCACGCCCGCGTCTTCCGCGGTCTGGCGCAACTGTCGCAGCGTGGCCTCGAATCCAAGTTCCTTCGCGTGACCCCTGATCCAGAAGAGAAGCCCCACCGCCAGGACGAGGTTCACGGCGCCACCGATCGCGAGCGCGACGATCCAGTTGGCCCCATTGTCGGCGACCCACACGATCACGCTGGCGACGAACAGCAGCCACGCCGTGACCACCAGCACCGATACCACGACGGCGGCGGTAACCATCTTGGCAAGTCCCAAGGCCGCGCGACGCGCGTCGAGTGCCGCGAGCTCGAGATGATCGCGCGCAAGCAACCAGGCCTCCTGAGTGAGGCTCACGATGCGGCTCGCGAGCGACGGGGGCTGTGGCAGTGCGTGACGTTCGTGCAGAGGCGAGGCCATCGTCGGGGGCTCCGTGAATCAAGCGAAAGATGACCGAGCGTATCGGGCTCGGACGCGGCGCGATATAGGACGCGCGCGTGCGGCAGCGTTGCCGCCGCTCCTACGCACTGCGTTCAGGCGGTGCCGGCTTGCGCGGCTCGCTCGCGCAGGGTCTCCCGCAGCGCGTCGAAGTCTCGCGCCTTGTCGAAGAAGTGGTCGGCGCCAAGGGCGATGGCCCGGTCGCGGTATTGGCGGAAGGAGTAGTTGGTGAAGACGAGCGCGAGGCGGCCGTCCCGGCGCAGGCCCTGCATCGCCTTCAACACGCCGAGACCGGTGCCGATGCGAAGCTGGAGGTCGAGAATGAGCACGTCCCAGTCCTTCTCCGCAAGCAGACGCACGGCGTCGCCCTCCGTATCGGCGGCGAAGGCGATGTCCACGTTCGCGATCTCGCCCACCATCTCGGCGAGGCGTGCGCGTATGCGCTCCGAATCGTCGACGAGGGCCACCTTGAGTACTCCCATGCAATCGCTCCACGCAGGACAGCGGGGGCCACGATAGCGCGGCACCGTCCCCGTGGATGTAGGACGCTGCCCTACGTCCAGCATGTGCGTCGCACGTTCGGGGTGGCTGTACTGCACATCGTTGCACACGCGGGCTTCGCGGATGGACTATCCTTCAACAAACTCCCAACCATCGCGACATGACCGACCGCTTCTTCTCGATCCACCACCAGGGCATGGTGCGCGTGGCGGCTTGCACGCCGCGCATTGCCGTCGGCGATCCGCAGGCCAACGCGCGCGAGACGCTCGAGCTGCTGCGCGAAGGCGCCGCACGCGCGGTCGACCTCATGGTCTTTCCGGAGCTCGGCCTGTCGGCGTACGCCATCGACGACCTCCTGCTGCAGGATGCGCTGCTCGACGCAGTGGAGCAGGCGGTGGCCGATCTTGCGAGCGCGTCGCGCGACCTTGCATGCGCATTGGTCGTCGGCGCGCCGTTGCGATACCGGCAACGTCTCTACAACAGCGCGGTGGTGATCGCGGCAGGACGCATCGCGGGGGTCGTGCCCAAGTCGTTCCTGCCCAACTACCGCGAATACTACGAGCACCGCTGGTTCGCGCCGGGCGCGGGTGTGACGGGCCGCGAGATCGAGGTGGCCGGGCAGCGCGCGCCGTTTGGCACGGACCTCGTGTTCGCGGCCAGCGGGCTCGCGGACTTCGTCTTCCACGTCGAGATCTGCGAGGACCTGTGGGCGCCCGCGCCGCCGTCCACGCTCGGGGCATTGGCCGGCGCTACGGTGCTCGTCAACCTGTCCGCATCGAACGTGGTGATCGGCAAGGCCGCGGATCGCGCCATCCTCTGCGCCTCGCAGTCGATGCGGTGCCAGGCCGCGTACGTCTACTCGGCCGCGGGTCCGGGCGAGAGCACGACCGACCTCGCATGGGACGGGCAGGCCACCATCCACGAGCTCGGGGCTCAGCTTGCGTCCACCGCCCGCTTCCCGATGACGCGGCAGATGACCATCGCCGACGTCGACCTCCAGCGCATTCGCCT
>CAZIZD010000342.1:0-4961 GCA_964543615.1 uncultured Alcaligenaceae bacterium
TTCCGTTCCGTGTTCCTGCCGCTCCTGTGCACGGTGCTCGCCGTGTACGTGGCGGCGGGAACGCGCAACGTCAGACGCCACCCGTGGCAGGTGGCGGCGTACGCGCTGCTCCTCTCGTCGCTGCCGATGTTCTACTGGTTCGACCGCAACGACGCGCGATCCTTCAACAACGGATGGGGGATGGTCGACGGCTTCCAGGCCGGAGTCGCGGCGCTCGCCGGGGCTGCGATCGTGCGCAGCGTCGCTACACGCTCGCAGGGCTGGCTCGTGCTCGCGGCATGCCTCGCCAGCCTCACGTTCCTGATCAAGCAATCCGGCCTGATGCTCATGGGGCTGCTCGGACTCGTTTGGCTCATGGCGCTGGGATTCGAGTGGCGGCTCGCACGGCAGGAGGCGCAGCCCCTGCGCAGGTATCTCGTCGGCGGCATGTTGAGCTTCGGCGCCATCTACGGCGTCGTGGTGGGCCTGTCGATGGCTTCCGCCTACTTCTCGCGCAGTAACTTCGCGTACGCGATGAAGGCATTGGACTTCTACCGCGACATCGCGCCCGACGTCTCGCTTCGTTACTTCCATTACGCTTCCGGCGAAGCAGCGGCCGCCTGGATGGCGGTCGTCGCCGCGCTCTTCGCGGTTCGCGTCCCCGCCTTGCTGCGCGAGGATCGCCTGTCCGGTGCGAACGCACTCGGCCTTGCGACCGGTGCGCTCGTCGTGTGGCTGCTTGGCGTCTGGTACTGGATCGTCGTGCAGGCTGGTGGCAACCAGATCCGCTACTTCTATCCGTTCATGCTGATGGGCGCGATCTGCGCCATGCCCGCGATACTGTCGGCCTGGCCGCAATCACCCCGATGGATCCGCTGGCCGCTGCTCGCGGTCTGCTTCGCGGCTGCCGCCAACATCGGGCTCCTGCTGTCCGCGGGAGACTCGCCATCCGACCGGTGGCAGAAGCTGACCGGCGTCAGTGTCTCCGTCGGGCACGATCGGGAGGAGGTCGCCCAAGCCCATGCCCTCCTCGCGCAAGTGCGCGCATCGGGCAAGGACGCCAGGGTGTATTTCATGCCGAGCGGCGGAACGCCTCAGACCTTCGCCTACGTTGGCGTCCACGAAAAGCTGGTCCACCCGAAACTCCCTGCGTTCGAAGTCCAGAATCCGATGGACTGGACGCGGGGCTTCGTGGTCCGCACGCACGAGTTGCTCGAAAGCGACTACATCGTCACGCGCAAGTACGCGAACCGTCCCCCCGAGAGCCGGTTCGCGGCGAAGGAATTCGCGACGTTCGATGCGGAAATGGACGCGTTCGACGGATGGCTCTCCACGCTCGACACGCGTGCCGGAGTCGAGACCTACTGGGACGGCAAGGTGCTTCGCGTCCTCCGCGTCGTCGATCGCGAAAAGTTCGCAGCGTCGATCCGCGACTTCGTCGCCCGGCACACCTGGCGCCCGGAGTTCGTCGCCGCCAACCGCCCTCCACCGGCCCCGTGGACCGATGCGCAGGGCGCCGCCGCGGAATTCCGCTCGCCGCCCGCGGGGCCGGTCGCGTTCGAGGACGTGTACGTGGTCCATGCCATCCGCCCGCACGAGCTCGACAACGGAGTGAAGGTCGACGTCTGGTGGGAGGAGATCCGGCACGATCCCGCCAACGAACGGCGGTACCTCTTCCTGCACCTCATCGACGCCGAAGGCGCCATCCTCCAGGGCACCCACATCCCGCTCTTCCCGTACGAGCCGCCCTCGCCGGACAAGCGATGGCGTTACGCGACGGTGACTTTCCACGACGTCTTTCCCAATGCCGCCATTCGCGCATTGGCCTTCGGTATCTACGAGCCGCAGCGCAAGGACGGCGGCTTCATCGCGAGCTCCGGCAGCGCACGCGTCGACTGGGGCGGCAAGCGGAACATCGCCGACATCGCGCCCGCCGGGAATCCTGCCAAGCCCCGCGCGCAATGAGCCATGCATGGGAGTTTAGAATAGCGGGACCGATGAAGCCTGCCACGCTGCCCGCACCGGGAACGCCCGGCCCCGATCCCGACCGCGGAGGCAAGCGCATCGGCATCCTCATCGTCGCTTACAACGCGGTGACGACGATCGGCAAGGTGCTGAAGCGCATCCCGCCGGACGTGTGGGACAACGTGGAGGAGGTCGTCGTGTTCGACGACGCGAGCCGCGACCACACCTACGAGCTCGCGTTGGGCCTCAAGATGCTCGCCGGCCTCGACAAGCTGACGGTCATCAAGAACGACAAGAACCTGGGCTACGGCGGCAACCAGAAGCTCGGATACAAGTACTTCATCGACAAGGGCTTCGACATCGTCGTGCTGCTGCACGGCGACGGGCAGTACGCGCCCGAGATCCTCGCGCATCTCTACGCTCCCCTGGTGGCGGGCAAGGCGGATGCCATCTTCGGAACGCGCATGACGCGCGCGTACGGCGGACCCGTCAAGGGCGGGATGCCGCTCTACAAGCTCGTCGGCAACAAGATCCTCACTTACTTCGAGAATCGCG
Organism: uncultured Alcaligenaceae bacterium; assembly: GCA_964543615.1. Lineage (GTDB taxonomy): Bacteria > Pseudomonadota > Gammaproteobacteria > Burkholderiales > Casimicrobiaceae > VBCG01. Next base: position 2,500 of record CAZIZD010000342.1, read on the forward strand.
CACTGGGCCTGCAGCTCACCGAGTTCCACAGCGGCTATCGCGCGTACAGCCTCGCCGCGCTGCGCAACATCGACTTCGAGGACATGACGGATGTCTTCCACTTCGACACGCAGATCATCATCAAGCTCCATCACCAGGGCTACGTGATCAAGGAAGTACCGATCCCGACGTACTACGGCGACGAGATCTGCTACGTCGACGGCCTCAAGTACGCGAAGGACGTGGCACTCTCGGTGATGCGCTACCGCAGGACGACGAAGTCGGTCGCGCGATATGCGGAGTTCAAGGAATACTTCGTCCACTACCCGATCAAGCAGAGCCGCAACTCGAGCCACTATCACTTCGCGTCGTGGGTCGGGCGCGACCAGCGCGTGCTCGACGTCGGCTGCGGCGAGGGTTACTTCGCAGAGCGGCTGGTCGAGGCCGGCAACGACGTCGTCGGCATCGACATCCTTCCCAGGCCCGAGAAAAGCGATGCCCTGAAGGCATACGTGCAGGCGGATCTCGACCAGGGGCTGCATGCGGCGCTGCCCGCGCTCGCGGGGCACACCTTCGACCGCGTGCTGCTGCAGGATGTGCTCGAGCACGTGCGCAACCCCGAGCAGGTGCTCGCGGACTGCCACCGCCTGTTGGACCCTCGTGGACTCCTGCTCGTGTCGGTGCCCAACGTGGCGAACATCACGGTGCGCCTCGCGCTGCTGTTCGGCCGCTTCCAGTACACCGAGCGCGGGATCCTGGACCGCACGCACCTGCGCTTCTTCACGAGCCGCAGCGCGCGCGAATTGATCGAGGGCGCAGGCTACGAGATCGTTGCCGACAAGGTGAGCGTGATGCCGATCGAACTGGTGCTGGGCCTGCGTCCCGACGGCTGGATGATGCGCGTCCTCGGCGGTACGCTGGCCGCGTTCACCAGGCTGTTCCCGCGCCTTCTCGGATACCAGCTCCTCTACTCCGCGCGGTCGAAAGCCGCGCAGGGTGCAGCCCCGTCCAAGGTGCTGATCGAAGCGACCGCCTGACGGTCGCCCTCGATGTCGAACGCCACGCCCAGGCATCGAAGGTGGCTCGGGCTCGCGCTGCGGGCGACGATCACCGTCGCGATCGTCGCGTTCCTCGTCTTCAAGCTCGACTGGTCGCAGCTCGCGGCACGGATGAGGGAAGCCGACTACCGCTGGCTCGCCCTTGCGTGCCTTTGCTTCGGCATGGCCGCGATGTTCGGAGCGGTGCGATGGTGGTTCCTCATCCGGATCCAGGGCATCGTCCTGCCGCTTCGCGTGGTGGCGATCCTCACGCTGATCGGACAGTTCTTCAACAGCTTCATGTTCGGCGCGGTCGGCGGCGACGTGGTGAAGGCGCTGTATCTCTACCGCTACGCGCCGGGCAGGAAGACGCACGCCACGCTGTCGGTGCTCATCGATCGCGCGCTCGGCCTCTTCATCCTGCTCTGCGGCAGCCTTCTCGTCCTGCCGTGGCAGCTGCGATCGCTGCACGGTACCGAGGCCGCGAATGCGGCCCTTATCGCGCTTGTGGTCGTATTCGGGCTCATGGTCGCGGGTGCCCTGGCGTTGTTCTTCACGCCGTTCCACCGCGCACCGGCGCGGCTGCAGGCGCTGTGGCGGCGCGTGCCGCACCATCGGATCGCGGAGCTCGTGGTCACTGGCTTCCGGCAGCATGGCGCGGCCCCGGGGCTCACCTTCGGCGCCATCGCGGCGGGCGTCGCCGTGACGGTCGTGCTGATCGCGGGCGGCTACTTCATCGCACTCGGCATCGGATTGACGGTGGGCTACCTGGAGCTTCTAGTCATCATCACCGTCGCGATCTGCGTCACGAGCCTGCCGATCAGCATCGGCGGGCACGGCGTGCGGGAGGGCATCTTCGTGCTCATGTTCGCGGCGTTCGGCGTGATCGCGCTCGAGCGGGGCGGCAGCGAGAACGCGATTCTCTTCTCCCTGCTGTTCTTTGCGATACCGCTGGTGTGGAGCCTGGTAGGCGGGATCCTGTATCTCACGTTCCGGCACGAGTACGCACCGGCGAGGTGATGAGGTGCCCGAAAGCAAAAAGGGCCCGGAACGACCGGGCCCTTGTGTTGCGATTGCTTGCGATTACGGGCAGAACACCGATGCGTAATACGGCCTGTCGGCCGCCACACCCGTCGTGCTGAACGTTTGCACGAACAGCCCGTTCGGGTTGCCGGCGCGCGGGGAGAGTCCCGTAATGCCGTTTGCGGCGCTCACGTTCGGCGTTCCGACGGTGGCGCTGAAGCCGCAGTTCGTGATGTCCCGGGTGAAGCCAAGCTCGTAGACGCCCGTGCCGAGCTTCGACGTACCCGTGCTCGTGCAGCCGAAGCAACGGTCGATGACCCCCGCGGAGTCAACGCTCGCCCAGAAGGTAACGGCCGTCGGGGTGCCCACGCCGACGAGATCGATGACCACGTGGGTGGTCGAGGCCGCAAACGCGTAGAAGCC
>CAZIZD010000343.1:0-4949 GCA_964543615.1 uncultured Alcaligenaceae bacterium
ACACCCGGTTCGCGAAGCGAGGATGGCATTCGATCCGCGGTCCCTGCGTCGTCACCGGCGCGCGCTCGACGTCCCACATCACCTGCACGGCGTGCGGGTTGCCCATCGAGAGCACCGAGAGAGCGACGCGCTCGCCGTCCACGTCGAGCGTCTCCTGCGGCGCACCGGTGCCCCCCGTGAACGGCACGTCTTCCGGACGGAAGCGGGGCACGCCCATGTCGACCGTCACGTTGCCGTCGTCGGTCAGGCGCGGAACGATGGTGCCGCCCGCGGTCTCGACGCGGATCTCGCGCTTGTCGGTGAGCCCATGCTCGTGCGCGAACACGACGAAGCAGCGCGCGCCGTTGCCGCATTGCTCGACCTCGCCGCCGTCGGCATTGAAGATGCGATAGCGAAAGTCCGCGTCGCCCTGCGCGCGCTCCACCACGAGCACCTGGTCGCATCCCACGCCGAAGCGGCGGTCGGCGAGCGCGCGAATGGTCGCAGGATCGAGCGTCAGCGGCTGGCGCACGCCGTCGAGCACGACGAAGTCGTTGCCGCAGCCCTGCATCTTGGTGAACCGGAGCGTCATCGCGACGGCGCCGTCACCTGGAGCTTGTACTCGCCGCTGCGCGAGAACGGCACGGCCGCGCCGCCCTGGAGCTTCGCGGTGCCGGTCACGACGTAGCGCACGCCCCCGCTACGCTCACCTTCCCTGCCGAAACGCCGCGCGATCTCCGCGCTTGCGCGAAGCGAAGCGACGAGATCGGCTTGCGCCTCGATCGTGGCAGTGGTCTCGCCGCGGGCGGGGAGGCGCAACGGTGCCGCGAGCCTGGCGGTGCCGATCGCGATGTCTTCCACGCGAAGCTCCGCGGTGATCGCGTCGATCGCGATCTCGCGGAAATTGGGATTCGAGACCAGCAGGCTCACGGTGAACCTGCCGTCCGCCGCGGTGAAGTAGTCGATCGAGACGCTCGACACCGTGACCTTGGGCGGCTCGAGCGGGCCGGTGGTCGCGCAGGCGGCGAGCGCGACGCACGCGACGGTCAGGAGGTTGCGCAATCGCATGAGCGTCGAATGTTGTCTAGACGTTGAACCGGAAGTGCATGACGTCGCCGTCGCGCACCACGTATTCCTTGCCTTCGAGGCGCATCTTGCCCGCTTCCTTGGCGCCGTGCTCGCCCTTGCACGCGACGAAGTCGTCGAAGCCGATGACCTCGGCACGGATGAAGCCCTTCTCGAAATCGGTGTGGATCACGCCGGCCGCCTGCGGCGCGGTGTCGCCGCGGTGGATCGTCCACGCGCGCACTTCCTTCGGACCGCAGGTGAAATAGGTCTCGAGGCCCAGCAGCGCATAGCCCGCGTGGATCACGCGGTCGAGACCGGGCTCGGTCATGCCCATGTCGTCCAGGAACACCTGCTTGTCCTCGGCGTCGAGCCCCGCGATCTCCGCTTCCATCGACGCGCAGACCGCCACGACCGGCGCACCCTCTTTCGCCGCGTGGGCCTTGACGGCGTCGAGCAGGGGGTTGTTCTCGAACCCGTGCTCGGCGAGGTTGGCCACGTACATGGCGGGCTTCATGGTGAGCAGGAAGAACGGGGCGATGATGGCCTGCTCCTCCTTGGTGAGCCCCGCGGTGCGCGCGGGGCGCGCCTCGTTCAGGACCGGCTGCAGCTTCTCCAGCACCGCGACGAGGCGCGCAGCTTCCTTGTCGCCGCCCGAGCGCGCCGTCTTCTGGTATTTCGCGAGCTGCTTGTCGACCGTCGCCATGTCGGCCAGTGCGAGCTCCGTGTTGATCGTCTCGATGTCGGAGATCGGGTTCACCTTGCCCGTCACGTGCACGACGTTGTCGTCCTCGAAGCAGCGCACGACGTGCGCGATGGCATCCGTCTCGCGGATGTTGGCGAGGAACTGGTTGCCCAGGCCCTCGCCCTTCGAAGCCCCCGCGACGAGGCCCGCGATGTCGACGAACTCGACCACCGCGGGAATGACCTTCTCCGGCTTCGCGATCGCCGCGAGCTTGGCCAGGCGCGGGTCCGGCACCTCGACGATGCCCACGTTGGGCTCGATGGTGCAGAACGGATAGTTCTCCGCGGCGATGCCAGCCTTGGTGAGCGCGTTGAACAGGGTCGACTTGCCGACGTTGGGCAGGCCAACGATTCCACACTTGAGGCTCATTGGGAAAACTTCCGGTTTGAACGGGCCGGTGCGGCCGGCCCGCCGTTAGATCTGGTCACGGCTTTCCTTGGTGTGCAGCTTCATCATCGCGCGCTCCATGTCGCCCTTTGCGATGTCCGGCCACGCGTCGAGCGACTTGCCGATCGCGGCGTCGATGGCGCCCTGCTCCTCGCTGCGCGGCGGCTTCAGCACGTAATCCACCACCTGCTGCTCGGAAAACTCCGATTCGCGCGGGTGCCCGATGCCAAGACGCAGCCGCCAGAAATCGGGCGTACCCAATTGCGCACGAATGTCCTTGAGGCCGTTGTGTCCCGCGACGCCGCCACCGAGCTTCATCTTCGCTTCGCCGGGTCGCAGGTCGAGCTCGTCGTGCACGACGAGGATCTCGTCCGGCGCGATCGCGTAGAACCGCGCGAGCGCCGCGACGCTGCGGCCGGACAGGTTCATGTACGTCGCGGGCTTCACGAGCCGCACGTCGCCGGCCTTGGCCACTTCCCCCGAGAACTTCGCCTCCATCGCGAACGATGCGCCCATCCTGCGCGCGAGGTCGTCGACGAACCAGAAGCCCGCGTTGTGGCGCGTGCGCGCGTACTCGCGCCCCGGGTTGCCGAGGCCTGCGACGAGTCGGATCGCGTTGGCCATGTCGAATATTGGAAACGAAAAAGGCCCGCGGCGCGGGCCTCTTCCTGTCGAGAAGCGCCGGGACGGGAATTACTTCTTCTTGTCGTCCTTCTTCTCTTCCTTCTTCTCGGCGGCAGGGGCCGCGGCTTCGGCCGGCGCGGCGGCAGCGCCCTCCGCACCCGCTGCGGTTTCCTCGGCCTCGGCCGCCGCACGCGGCACCACGGCCGTGGCGACCACCGGATCCGTCTTGTGCGTCACGACGGAAACACCCGCGGGGAGCTTCAACGCCGACACGTGGATCGAGTGGCCGACCTCGAGCCCGGAAAGGTCCACCTCGATGAACTCGGGGAGGTCCTTCGGCAGGCACGAGATGTCGACTTCGGTCGTCACGTGCGACACGATCGCGCTGTTGAGCTTCACCGCCGGCGAGACCTCGCCGTTGACGAAGTGCAGCGGCACCTTCATGTGGATCTTGCGGTTCTCGTCGACGCGCTGGAAGTCGACGTGCAGGATCTCGTTGCGGAACGGGTGCATCTGCACGTCGCGCAGCAGGACCTTGGTGGCGGCGCCGTCAAGCTTCATCGTCAGGATCGACGCGTGAAAGGCTTCGTTGCGCAGCGCGTGAAAGAGCGCGTTGTGGTCGAGCTCGATCGGCGTGGGCTTGGCGGTGCCGCCGTACACGATGCCGGGGGCCTTGCCCGCGCGACGCATGCGGCGGGACGCGCCGCGGCCTTCGCTGGCGCGCGGGAATGCGGTGAATTCGATAGGCATGGAGAGTTGCTCCGGTTGTCTGCGGCCTTCCGGCGTGGGAGCCGGTCGTCCGCTGGGATTGGCGACAATCGCCCGGAGCCGCCCGAACACGGGCGGCCGAAGCGAGGAAAGCTTTAAATTATAGCCCGGAATCGGGCGGGACAGCAAATCAGTCGGTAAAGAGCGAGGAGACGGACTCCTCGTTGCTGATGCGCGTCATCGTCTCGGCCAGGAGCTGCGCGCACGAGAGCTGGCGGATCTTGGCGCACGCCTTGGCCTCGGGCGACAGCGGAATCGTGTCGGTGACCACGAGCTCGTCGAGATCGCTGTCCGTGATGCGCGGCACCGCGCCGCCCGAGAGCACGGGATGCGTGCAATACGCGATCACCTTGCGCGCGCCGCGCTCCTTGAGCGCCGAGGCCGCCTTGCACAGCGTGTTCGCGGTGTCGACGATGTCGTCCATGATCACGCAGCTCCTGCCCTCGACGTCGCCGATGATGTTCATCACTTCCGCGACGTTGGCCTTGGGCCGCCGCTTGTCGATGATCGCGAGGTCAGAGTCGAGGCGCTTGGCGATCGCGCGTGCGCGCACCACGCCGCCCACGTCCGGCGACACGACGAGGAGATTCTCGTAGTTGCGCTTCCACAGGTCGCCCAGGAGGATCGGCGTGGCGTAGATGTTGTCGACCGGGATGTTGAAGAAGCCCTGGATCTGGTCGGCGTGCAGGTCCATCACCATCACGCGCTGCACGCCCACCGTCGAGAGCATGTCGGCCACGACCTTCGCGGTGATCGCCACGCGCGCCGAGCGCGGCCGGCGGTCCTGCCGCGCGTAGCCGAAGTAGGGGATCGCGGCGGTGATGCGCGCGGCCGACGCGCGCTTCAGCGCATCGACCATCACCATGATTTCCATCAAGTTGTCGTTGGTCGGCGCGCACGTCGACTGCAGGATGAACGCGTCGCGTCCGCGCACGTTCTCCATGAGCTCGACCATCACCTCGCCGTCGGAAAATCGGTCGACGACGCAGCGCCCGAGGCTGATGTTGAGGTGCTTGCAGACCGCCTCGGCGAGCTTCGGGTTGGCGTTGCCCGTGAAGATGCGCATGCGCTCGAAGGCCATGGGGTCGGAAGGAACGTGGATCGCGGCGGGAAGCTTCGAATTCTATTCGAAATCCCCATGCTCGCTGCGGCCTTCCCGGGATTTCGACGAAGCGCGGCTCGCGCTGCCACGAGTTGCGGCGAAGACCTGCGAATGTCGGAAGGCCGCGCTTCAACGCGGCCGCGTCGCTAGTTGGTCACCATTGCCCAGCCGGTGCTCCAGTCCAAGCTGCTCCCGTTGAGGGTGTTGGCGCCGCCCTCCTGTCGCACGCAGGGACCGACGTTCCAGGTGCCAGCGCCGGGGAGGAAACTGTTGCTGACG
>CAZIZD010000344.1:0-2683 GCA_964543615.1 uncultured Alcaligenaceae bacterium
GATCGATGTCCGCGGACTCCGCCATGCGGTCGCCGAGGCGCGTTGCGTTGGCGGGGCCGATGCCCGGCAGCAGCCGCAAGCTGCGATACGCCGCGAGGCGATCGCGGGGATTGTGGGCCCAGCGCAGCACGCACAGCACGTCCTTGACGTGCGACGCGTCGAGGAACTTGAGGCCGCCGTACTTCACGAACGGAATGTTGCGCCGTGCGAGCTCGAGCTCGAGCGGCGCGCTGTGGCTCGACGTGCGGAAGAGGACGGCCTGCGACTTGAGCGGCATGCCCTGCTCGCGGCACGCGAGCACGTCCTCCGCGACGTAGCGCGCCTGGTCCGCTTCGTCCTTCACCGTGACGAGGAGCGGCCGCTCGCCCACGCCGCGCACGCCCGTGAGGTCCTTGGTGAAGCGCTCCGCGGCGTGCGCCATCACGGCGTTGGAGGCGTCGAGGATCGCCTGCGCGGACCGGTAGTTGACGTCGAGCGTCATCGTCGCCGCGGGCGGCTCAAACTGCTTCGGAAAGTCGAGGATGTTGCGCACCTCGGCCGCGCGGAATCCGTAGATGGCCTGCGCGTCGTCGCCCACTACGGTGACGCCCTCGCCCGTCGGCTTCAAGCGCGCGAGGATCGACCCCTGCAGGCGGTTGGTGTCCTGGTACTCGTCGACCAGCACGTAGTCGAACAGCGCCGACACTTCGCCTGCGATCCCTTCGTCGGCGAGCATTGCGTCCCAGTAGAGCAGGAGATCGTCGAAATCGAGCGTGTGCTGCGCCTGCTTGGCGTCGACGTACGCGGCGAAGAGCGATGTGAGCTCGCCCTCCCACTCGACCCAGCGCGGAAACGACTCGCTCAGCACTTCGCGCAGCGCGCGCTGCGCGTTGACTGCTCGCGAGTAGATCGCCATGCACGCGCCCGCCGAGGGAAAGCGACGCTCGGTCATGTCGATGGCGAGCGCACTGCGCGCCACGCCCATCATGTCCTCGGAGTCGCCGCGGTCGTGAATGGTGAACTCGGGCGCGAGCCCGATGCGCTCGGCGAACAATCGCAGGAGCTTGGCACCGGCGCTGTGGAAGGTGCCGGCCCAGGGCAGCACGATGGGCACGTCGCCGTCGCGGCCCCGGAGCAGCCTGCCGACCACGCGACCGGCACGGCTTTCGAGCTCGGCCGCCGCGCGGCGGCTGAACGTCAGGAGCAGGATGCGCTGCGGGTCGGCGCCGTCCCGAATCAGCCGCGCGACGCGATGGGCGATGGTGTTGGTCTTGCCGGTGCCGGCGCCCGCGATGACCAGCAGCGGGCCGTGCGAAGTGGCGTCACCGAACGCGACGACACGTTGCTGCGCCTCGTTGAGCGCTGCGAAGCTGTTACCGGAGCCGTCGGGCATGGGCCACCATCGTCGAACGAACGTTCGACATGGTAGCAGCTACTCGAAGTGGCTGTGAAGTCGGCTGAGGCGAGAGCGCAGGCGCTCGGAGCGAAGGAAGATGGAGCGGTGGCGGCGCCGGTCGAGCATCAGGAGCTTTTCATCGGCGGCATCGAGCTGCCGATTCGCACGCAGCAGGAGCTCGCGCAACCCGATGCGATCGCCATCGGACGCGAGCTCGCGCGCCGCGGAGAGCGTCTCCACGAGCGCCGAGACCGCGTCGGCGTATTCGGTGCGCGCCGCGTGCGTGCCGATCATGCTGGCGCGCACTGGAACGAAGGTGTGCGGGAGCGGACGGGCGCGCGGCAATCGCGCGTGGGAGGTCATCGAGGTCATCGAATGCATTGTAGCTCCGGGTGTCGAGCCGGCCGTTGCACGGGCGCGCAAGACGGTTTGACCACGGTCAACGCGGCACGTTCGACGGCGGCCGAAGATTGCGGCATGAGTACGATCCTTCTCGCCTATGCGACATGGAATGGGCAGACACGGCGCATCGCCGAGCGCATCGAGGCGTCGCTCCGGGGTGCCGGTCACACCGTCGACGTCGTCGGCGTGATGACGGGCGCGCCGGCGGATTTCGACATCGCGCGCTACGATGCCGCGATCGTCGCCGCGTCGATCCGCATGGGCAAGCATCCGCCGCCGATGATCGCGTTCGTGCGCGAGCATCGCGACCGTCTCGCGGCCATCCCCAACATGTTCATCACCGTGAGCCTGTCCGCGTACGGCGTTGTGGATCCAACGGCGAGTGCGGATCGCAAGCGGCGCGCGGGCGCCGAGATCGACAAGACCATCGCGCGCTTCGTCAAGGACACGGGCTGGACGCCCAACGTGACGCATTCGGTCGCCGGTGCGCTCCTATACCTGCAGTACGGCTTCTTCCTGCGCATGCTCATGCGCTTCATCTCGGGCGTGGTTGGGGCGAGCACCGACATGTCGCGCGACCACGAGTACACGGATTGGGCGGCGGTTGCGCGCTACGTGGACGAGTTCGCCGCGCGCTGCGCCACGAGAGATGGTGCCGGCAGCAAGGCCTCGAAGGAGCTGGCTTAAGTTCCGCTGACGTCCGGTTCCGGCGATCCACTCCGCATCCCCGGTCCCGCCGGTGATCCTGCGCGCGCGGACACCCGCCCAGGCTTTGCACTTCTGCGTTCACCGGGGGTAAGCTGCCCGCGAAACGGCACCCGTCATCGAGTTCGCAGGCACTAGTCAGGGAGGCTTCGCCATGCTTCGCGGGACGTTGCTGGCAGTTCTCGCTTTACTCTCGTTGCC
>CAZIZD010000344.1:2693-4939 GCA_964543615.1 uncultured Alcaligenaceae bacterium
CGTTGCCGGCGGCCGCGGCGCCGTGCGCGGGGTTCACGGACGTCGACAGCACGAACCCGTTCTGCGTGAACGTCGGGTGGATGAAGAGCCGGGCCATCACGCTCGGGTGCACCTCAACCCTCTCCTGCCCGAACGATGCGGTAAGCCGGTTGGCGATGGCGGCCTTCCTCAACCGGCTCGGCGATGTGCTGCTGCCGCCCAACGTGGTCTGGGTCGCGCCGGCCGGCGGACAGTTTCAGTCCATCCAGGCGGCCATCGACTACGTCTACACGAACGGCAAGACGCCCGCCGTGATCCAGGTGGCGCCCGGCAACTACGCCGAGATCGTCACGCTTCGTCCGTATGTCCGGCTGCAAGGGTCGGGCAAGCAGCTCACGCGGATCCAGCCCGCGGGTTGCACGGCGGCGAACGCGAGCGCCGTCACCATGGCGGGGGCGGCGCAGATCCAGGACGTCACCGTCGAAACTACGTGCGATAACGGCATCCTCTTCTACAGCCCGCCCGCCGTGCTCGCTTCCTTCGTCGATTCCGCAGTGCGGGACGTCGACGTCGCGATCAACCTGCCCGGAACGTCCGGCATTCGCATCACGGGCAACATCAGCTCGGTCGGACCTATCGAGCGCGTGCGCATGTTCCTGCAGGGTGGTCCCAACTACGGAATCTTCGTGGATGCCAGTTCCGGGCTGCTTCGGATGAGCGCCACGGACATCGACATCGCGATCGGTGGATCGCCGGGCGACACGGGGGTCAAGTTGGACGGGTTTGGAATCGTTGCCAATCTTGCGAGGATCAACGTCAACCCCAACATCGGCGCGAACACCTTCGGGCTCGACGCGAGCGGCGCAACGGTGCGCATACGCGACTCCGTCCTCTACGGCGCGACGGCCATGCGGTCCGACTCGGCGACCATTCAGGCGGCCTACGTCGGACTGAGTGCGGCCAACAGCGGCACCGGCATCGTTTGCGCCTATGCGTACAACGCGAGCACGCTGGCGCCGGTGACCTGCTAGCGAGGTGGGGACCAAGGCGTGGACTGGTGCCGGCAGTAGGAATCGAACCCACGACCAACGGTTTACAAAACCGCTGCTCTACCCCTGAGCTATGCCGGCCGGGCCGCGCGGGACGAAGGTTCTCGCGCAGCGAAAAACTACTTGATGATCTGCAGGTGCGACGGCCGCTTGCGCTTGCCGCCTCCGCCATTCCCGCCGTTGCCGTTCCCGTCGCCGTCCTTGGGAGGCGCGGGCTTCTCCGGATCGCGCGGCGCGGTCGCGCTTGCGAGTGAAGCGGCAGGGTCCTGCGCCGCCGTGAACGCGAACCCGTAGCCCGTCTCCTTCGCGAAGATGCCGGAGACGGCGTTGATGGGCACCGCGACTTCCTGCGACGCGCCGTTGAAGCGCGCCGTGAACTGGATCCACTCGTTGTCGATCGTGAGCTTGCGGGTGGCCGTCGTGCTCACGTTCAGGACGATCTCGCCGTTCTTCACGAAGGCCGCCGGGACGCGCGTCTGGTCGTTGACCTTGACCGCGAGGTAAGGCGTGAGCGCGTTGTCGCCGCACCATTCGCAGATGGCGCGAATCAGGTACGGCTTGGCGGATTGCTCGGACATGGGGGCTTCATACTACCGGGCGTGCCCGGTGCGTCAAGTGCGACGGCCAACCCGCCCGCGCGACCACTATTTCCGCATCCCCCGCTCGGCCGACGTCAGCGCCTCCGAGAACGCCGGCCGCGCGAACAGCCGCTCGGCGTACTTCATGAGCGGCGCGGCCTGCTTGGGCATGGCGATCCCGTAGTAGTCGAGACGCCACAGGAGCGGCGTGATCGCGACGTCGAGCATCGAGTAGTCCTCGCCCAGCATATGCTTGTGCTTGGCGAACACCGGGGTGATCTGGAGGAGCGCGTCGCGCACCAGCGCGCGTGCCTTCTCGGCGGCCTTCTGGTTGTTGCCCTCGAGGGCGTCGATGTGGACGAAGAGCTCCTTCTCGAAGCGATGCAGGAAGAGCCTTGCGCGGGCGCGCATCACCGGGTCGGCCGGCATGAGCTGCGGATGCGGAAAGCGCTCGTCGATGTACTCGTTGATGATGTTGGACTCGTGCAGCACGAGGTCGCGCTCGACGAGCACGGGCACCTGGTTGTACGGATTCATCACCGCGAGGTCCTCGGGCTTGTGGTAGAGGTCGACGTAGATGATCTGGAAGTACATGCCCTACTAGTGCAGCAAGAAGAGCCAGCGCTCCGAGAACGGGTCC
>CAZIZD010000345.1:0-4934 GCA_964543615.1 uncultured Alcaligenaceae bacterium
CCGGGGCGCCTGCGTCCGGCGCCGGCGCCGTCGCGGCAGGCTCCGCCACCGTCAGCGTGAGCGACGGCGGCGCAGGCTGCGACTTGAGCTGGGCGCCCAGGTCGAAGATTTCGCCCGGGCCCGGCTGGATCTTGGTCGTGGGGCCGCGCTGCGCGGCCTGCGCGAACATCTGCGACTCCTCGAAGAGCTGCACGAGGCGGCCGGCATTGGCGGTTTCGCCGCGCAGCATGAGGTCGCGCTGCGTGTCCTTCCCCTTGGCCATCGTCTTGATCTCGAACTGCGTGAGCCAGGTGTCGTCGGGCAGGATGCGGCTTACCGTGTCGACCACGGCGAGCGCGCCGGGGAAGGCGTACTTGCGCTCGATGGCGAAGTTGTAGTCTGCAACCTTGGAGTTGAGCTGCGCTCGCAGGTTCTCGGAGATGGCCGCCTTGGCGCGGGCCTCGTTGGTCTCCCTGAACATCTCCTGGAGGTACTGCCGCTTCTGCCAAAGCGGTATCACGACCGCCGCGAACGCCATGGCGAGGATGAGGACTAGCGGGATCCAGATGTCGAGTCGCCGCAGGAGCGGCTTCGCCCGGCGCATTTCGCGCGGCAGCAGGTTGAGCCGCGACTGGTTCGCTTCGGCGGGGGCTCCGGGAACCACGGCGGCGACTTCGGCGTTCCATGCCGCCAGGTGCTTGAGCGCTGGATCGACGATCGTCCGCCGCGCGGCCGCGAGGTCGACGACGATGGTTCCGCGGGCCGGATTGCGGTCGACCACGATCGCGTCGAAGTAGAGTTCCTCCGCCTTGAACGGCGTGTGCCGGTCGAGATCGTAGGCGAGCGCCTGGTGCAGGTTCTCCTCGATGGCCGCCGGTAAGGTGAGACGCTTGCGCAGGCACTGGTGCGGTCCGAGGCTCAGGACCACGCGCGGCGCGCGGCCCCCTTGCGCGAGCGAAGCGACCGCGGCGGCGCCTTCGGACTCGTTGGCGAGGGTCACCTCGCGCAGCGGCTGCATGACGGGGCTGCCGGACTCCATCGCGGAGCGCCACAGCGTCGCGTGGTCCTGCGCGAACGCGACCACGGGGCGCATCTTCCGCCGCGCGATGGCGGCGCGTGGCCGTGCGGGCACGAGTGCCGCGAGCTCTCCGCGCCACCATTGCCAGAAGCCGGCGAGCCCGCTCCTGCGGGCTGCCTCGCGGAAGCGAGCGCCGTACGACGGCAATGTAAGTTCGCGATCGGCCATGTTGTGCTATTTACGAGCTTCGGCGGCGGTCTCGGCCGCGGCGACAGGTGCTGCGACCATGTTTCCCTCCCGCCAGTTCAATGTGAGCAGGGGGCGGCGGGCGTCGCCGGACGGCCGGATCACGGCTTCGCGGACGAACGTTACACCATCGGCAGCCCTCGCCGCGCCGCGAATGCGCCAAACGGGAACGGCCCCGGCCACGAAGCTTGCGGCCGCGGGAAACGGCGGAACGGGGAGCTTCGCCGCGCGTGCGTCGGCACGCTGCTGGATATAGGCGTCGACCAGGGCCGGTGTCGCGGTGGGCAGCGCGAGAAGCACGTCGCGGGAGGCGAGCGTCGCGTTGATGCCGGGCTGCCGCGAGTGCACGGTAAGGCTGTCGGCGATGCGCGCGAAGATCGCGGGTGTCATGCCCATGACCCGCGACACTTCCGCGACCGTCTCGAACGGCGCGTTCGACGGCTTCTGGGGCAGGCCCGCCGACTGGTAGTCGGCGGCCTCGGCGCCGTTGGGACGGCGCAGCTCGTCCGGGTCGCGCCAGTCCAGGATCGCGTCCACGATGCGCGACGCGATCTCCTGGTCGGTGCCGCCGACGTGCTCGATGAGCCCGCGCAAGAGCGGCTCAGGCGCCGAGTTGATGTCGATGCGCGCGGACTCGTCCACCGCCGACGCCGTGATCGTCAGGTCGCCCTCGGTCCACGTGTGATCGGCACCGTCGGCGGTCCACGCCGCCGCCATGCGCGGACGCGAGAGCTCGAATGCCATGCGCTCGATCGCGCCCGCGGCCGCGGTACGGGCCTGCGCGAGCGACAGCGCGTTGCGTGCGGAGAGCGCCTCGCTGCGCATCGAGAACGCGAAGCCGCTCGCGATCACCATCAGCATGATCGTGATCCACAGCACCATGATCACGGCGATGCCGCGTTGCCGGCGCGGGCCGTGCGATGAAGTCGAGCGCGCAGGGAGCCGCATGGCTAGGCCCCGACGCACTGGATGCGGATCGCGTCCCACGCGCGACAGCCCGCCTCGGGAGCCGCACGAGGTGCGACGACGATGGGCGGCCATGGCTCGCCGCGGCGCGGGACGACCTCGACCTGGATCAGCACCGGCAGGAGCTGCGTGTCATCCCACGTGTTGCGCCACGTGGGCGCCTGGTCGAGCGAGACGCCGCGGTCGCGTCCGAAGTAGGAGATCTTGATCGACTTGATGTCGTCCGCGAGCACGGAGCGCTCGCCTTCGGAGAACGAAGGCTTCGAAAGGCCATCGAGGTCGGGCATCACGCGCTCGAGCACCAGTGCAGTGTCCTCCTTGCCCGGCACCTTCGAGAGCGCGAGACGGTAGTACCACATGCCGCCGACGCCCACGCGCCCGGGAAGCGTCGCGGTGTAGCGCAGCTCCTCCGCGGTGCCGCCGAAGAGGATCGGAAACTCGAGCATCTTGCGCATGCGCTGCGGATGCTGCGACGCGAGCTGCTCGCGCAGGTAATCGCTCGCGAGGCGCATGCCGGAGCTCGCCTGGGCCTTCTCCTCGCCCGCGTCGGCGCTCCTTCCGGCAAGGCGCAGCGACCCGAATAGAATGCCGGCGAGGATCGCGAACAGGGTGAGCGCGACCATGAGCTCGATGAGCGTGAAGCCGCCCTGCAGGCGAGATCTCGCGGCACTCATGTCGGATTGCGCGCGGCGACGCGCGTCGTGGCGAGCGTCATGGTCCGCTCGCGTCCGTCGCCGCCGACGTAACGCACTTCGCACGAGATGCGGTAGAGCTTCGTCGCGAGAGTCTCCGAGGCTTTCTCGAGATCGGGGTCGATGTCCGCCGAGGTGTAGGGCGCGACCGTGGTCTCCCACTTCACGCGCCCGTCGAACTCGCTGCCGCGCTCGGTGGCTTCCTTGAGCGGCTGCGCCGCGGCCGCGCTCGCGAGCCGCGACTCGGCGACCTGCACCGCGCGGCTCCACTCCTCGGCTGCGGACGCATTGGTGAGGGACGAGGAGAACAGGCGGAACAGCGCCGTCGCGACCAGCGCTAGGATCACGAAAGCGACCAGCACCTCGATGAGCGAGAACCCGCGCGAGGGCGGCGCTCGCCGGCTGCCGAGTCTCCGTACCTGGTGATGAATGTCGCTCATGGCTAGTCGAGGATCGCGACGCGGCCCGTGAGCCAGTCGACGTCGACCTCGAACTTGCGATCGCCGGTTCCGAGCGTGATGCGGCCGCCGTTGCTGCCGCCGTCCGGATAGAAGCGGATCGACCCTGTCTTCTCGTCGACTAAGTCCTTCTGCGCCGTGTAGAGCTTGAGCTCGACGTTCTTCGGCAGCGGATACTCGCGCGCGTCGCGGTCCACCTTGAACCTGCGGCCCGCGAGATCGATGACCAGGAACGTCTCGCGCCGCTGCGACACCGCCTCGCTTCGCGCGAGGCGCAACCCGGAGGCGAGCTGGCGCGCTGCGCTGCGCATCTCGGCGTTGGACGTGCCCATGACCATCGGCAGCGCGATGGCCGTGACCACGCCGATGATCGCGAGCACCACCAGGATCTCGATCAGCGTAAGACCCGCCATGCGTCGCGAACGGCCACCGCGGGCCATGCATGGCGTCCCCTCGGGCCGGAGCGAGCAAAGCATCAGCGCGAGCCTGGGGAGCGCGTCTTCACTGCGCGGACGTGACATCCTTGTTGGGGCCCTCGCCGCCTTCCTTGCCGTCTGCCCCCAACGAAACGATGTCGTACGGCCCCTTGGCGCCGGGGGCGATGTACTTGTACTCGTTGCCCCATGGATCCTTGGGCAGCGTGCCTTTCTTCCAGTACGGGCCGTTCCAGTTGTTGGCGCCGGACGGCGCGGTGACGAGCGCCTGCAGGCCTTCCTGCGACGTGGGATAACGGCCGATCTCGAGCTTGAACAGGTCGAGCGTATTGGCGATCTGCGAGATCTCGATGGCGGCGGCCTTGCGCTTGGCCTCCTCGCCCTGCCCGATGAAGTTGCCGGCCACGATCCCCATCACGATGCCCAGCAGCACGAGCACGACGAGGATCTCGATGAGGGTCATACCGCGCGCCGCGCGGCGTCCTGCGATGCGATTGTTGTGATTCATTCGAACGTTTCCTTCGTAATCGCCCGGGTCCGGCAAGGCGCCGGGCTTCTCGGGCGTGCCAACATGGATATGACTTGCGATCAGAGCACGAGTTCGCTCATGCCCATGACCCCCATCAGGATCGAGAACACGATGCCGCCGATCAGCACGGCAAGCGACAGGATCATCGCGGGCTCGAGTACGGCCAGGAACCGCTTGATGGCCGCCTGGACCTCGCGGTCGTACACGTCCGCCACCCGACCCAGCATTTCCTCCAGTCGTCCCGATTCCTCGCCGACAAGGATCATCTGAGTGGCAAGCCGCGGATAGAGTCCGGTCTCGGCCAGCGGGCGGCCGAAGCCCTTGCCCTCGCGCAGCTTGGCGGTCACGCCGTCGAGCGCCTCGGCCATGACCGTGTTGCTCATCGTCTCCTTGACGATGGCAAGCCCCGACAGCAGCGTGACGCCGTTGCCGAGGAGTGTGGCGAGCGTGCGCGCGAAGCGTGCGGTCTCGACCTTGGCCAGGAGGTCGCCCACGAGCGGCATGCGCAAGCGCTTGGCGTCGCGCTGGCGGCGCACGGCGAGAACGAGCCCGCGCCGGCGATACCACATGACGAACAGGAAGCCGAGCCCGAGCAGCGCCCACCAGTATCCA
>CAZIZD010000346.1:0-4897 GCA_964543615.1 uncultured Alcaligenaceae bacterium
AGTTGGCGGCCAGCGTGTTCGTGAGCGAACCGATGCCGTCGATGAAGATCTCGACCGTGCTGCCGTCGCGGAGGGATCCCACGCCAAGCGACGTGCCGCAGGCGATCACGTCGCCGGGCAGGAGCGTCATGTCGTGCGAGATGCGGCTCACGATGTCCGCGGGCGGGATGATCATGTCGGCGAGCGGATAGTTCTGGCGCTCGACCCCATCCACGCGCGTGATCACACGCGAGGCCGCCCAGTCGAGGTCCGTCGAGATCGCGGGCCCGATGCATCCGAACGTGTCGAAGCCCTTGGCGCGCGTCCATTGCGCAAAGTCCGGGTTCTCGTTGAGGATCTCCGCGGCGGTCACGTCGTTGACGCAGGTGTAGCCGAAGATCGCGCGCCGCGCCTCGTCCACCGTGACGTTCTTGCAGCGCACGCCGATCACGATGCCGAGCTCACCCTCGAACACGATCTTGCCCGCGTACGAGCGCGGGCGTTCGATCGGCTGCCCGGGCCCCGCGAGCGCGGTCGCGGGCTTGACGAGGAACAGCGGATGCGCAGGCGGCGCCTTCTCGAGCTTGGCCGCGAGCGCGTGGAAGTTGTTCCACAGCGCCACTATCTTGCCGGGCTCGCAAGGCGGCAGGAGTGCCACGTCGGCGCTGCGGTACGACTCGCCCGTGGCGCCGGGCGGGTCGAAGATCCCGCCCGCATGGGCGACGATGCGCTCGCCCTCGTGCGCGCCGCGCCGGGTGCGTCCGTCCTGCGTCGCGAAGCGCACCCAGCGTGGCATGGCGGTGACGTTCAGGCCGCGACTGCTTGCGTCTCGGCGGTCCCAGGGGCAGGCGCCGGAGCCACGCCCGGCACGACCGTTTGCGCGAGCAGCGTCGTGAGGGCGTACACGGCCTCGATGTTGGGCGTGGGCGTGCTGGTGAGCCGGCCAAGCTCGACCACCGAACCCACGAGCGCCTCGATCTCCGGCGCGCGCTGCGCCTCGATGTCCTGCAGCATGGACGTCTTGTGCTTGCCCACGCGCTCGGCACCCGCGATGCGCTTCTCGATGGGCACGCGAAACGTGATGCCGAGCTTGTGCGCCACGGCCTGCGCCTCGGTCATCATCGCGGTGGCGAGACGGCGGGTGGGACCGTACTGGCAGATGTCCACCAGCGTGGCACGCGACAGCGCGCTGATCGGGTTGAAGGTGAGGTTGCCCCAGAGCTTGAGCCATATCTCCGAGCGGATGTCGCCCAGGACCGGCGCCTTGAATCCCGCCTGCTCGAAGGCAGCCGCGACGCGGGTGACGCGCTCGCTGGTCGAGCCGTCGAGCTCGCCCAGGGGGAAGCGGTCGCCCTCGATGTGCTTGACCACACCCGGGGCGATGAGCTCGGACGCGGGGTACACGACGCAGCCCAGGACGCGCTCGGCGGGGATTGCGCGGCCGATGGCGCCGGAAGGATCGACGGTCAGGATCGGGGTGCCGGCGAGCTCGCCGCCGTGCTTGTGGAAGTACCAGTATGGAATTCCATTCTGCATCGTGACCACGACGGTGTCGGGTCCGAAGAGCTTGGTGACGTCCTCGCACACGGCCTCGACCTGGTGCGCCTTCATCGCGAGGATCACGAGGTCCTGCGGGCCGGCGGCGGCGTAGTCGTTGGTGGCCTTGACGTTGCGCGCCACGTGCTCGGTGCCGTCGTTCATGACGAGCTTCATGCCGTTGGCGCGGATCGCCTCGAGGTTCGCGCCGCGCACCATGAAGGTCACGTCGTTACCGGCGAGCGCCAGCTTGACCCCGACGTATCCTCCGATGGCTCCTGCGCCGATGATCGCAATTCGCATGGAAGTCTCCTGTGCTCTGTGTGGATGCCGCGCGGGCCGGGTGGACACCGTCGGGGCGATCCTAGCGGCGGCATTCGATAATCACCAATCGAATGATTTGATAGAATGCATACAGGTTAGCTTATGGATTGCGGGAGGCCCCGTGAGGAACGCGACGCTGCGCCAGCTGGAGGTATTCGAGTCGGTGGCCCGCAACCTGAGCTTCACGCGGGCGGCGCACGAGCTCCATCTCACCCAGCCCGCGGTGTCGGCCCAGGTGCGCCAACTCGAGGATTACGCGGGCGTGCCCCTGTTCGAGCAGCTCGGTCGCTCCGTGCACCTGACGCAGGCGGGTGTCACGATGCTCGAGCACAGCCGCGAGATCATCCAGCGGTTTCGCGCGGTGTCCGAGTCCATGCAGGAGGCGAAGGGCGTGGCGGGCGGCACGCTCATCGTGTCGGTCATCAGCGCCGGTGACTCGTTCTTCCCGCATCTGCTCGCCGCGTTCGCGCGCGTGCATCCCGGCGTGCGGATCGACCTGCGCGTGGTCAATCGCGCCGAGCTCGTGCGCCAGGTGGCCGAGAACACCACCGACCTGGGCATCGTGGGGCGCGTGCCCGACGAGCCGGACCTCGTCGGGGAGTCCTTCGCCCGCCATCCGTACTTCGTCATAGCGCGTCCGGACCATCCGCTCGCAAGGCGCCGCGCCATCCCGCTCTCCACACTGATGCACGAGGGCTTCGTCGAGCGCGAAGAAGGCTCCGACACCTGGAACACGATGGAGAGGGTCCTGGGTACGTGGATGCCCAAGGCGCAGATCGGCATGCGCCTCGGCAGCAACGAGACGGTGAAGCAGGCCGTGATGGCCGGGCTCGGGATCGCGTTCCTTTCCGCCCACGCGGTGGCGCTCGAGCTCGAGGTGCGGCGGCTGATCGCGCTCGACGTGCGCGGCTTCCCGCACATCGAGCACTGGCACATCGTGCACCATCGCGCCAAGCGGCTGCCGCCGGTGGCGCGGGCGTTCAAGGAGTTCCTTCTGAAGGACGGTGCGAGGATCATCGAGTCGGTGACGCACATCCCGTCGCGCGCACGCAAGGGCGACGCGGCAAGGCCACGCAGGAGAAGCTGATGCAGGCACTCACGCAAACGCCAGGCCCGCTCGCGGGCGTCAAGGTGATCGAGCTCGGCGCGCTCATCGCGGGACCGTACGCCGCCGCGATGCTCGCGCAGTTCGGCGCCGACGTGATCAAGATCGAATCGCCCGACGGCGGCGACCCGCTGCGCAAGTGGCGCAAGCTGCACGACGGCACCTCGCTGTGGTGGTACTCGCAGAGCCGCAACAAGAAATCGGTCACGCTCAATCTCAAGGACGAGCGCGCGAGAGAGATCGTGCGCACGCTGGTGAAGGACGCCGACGTCGTCATCGAGAACTTCCGCCCCGGCGCGCTCGAAGCGTGGGGCCTGGGATGGGAGGCGCTGTCGCGCATCAATCCCGGGCTCGTGATGGTGCGCGTTTCAGGGTATGGCCAGACCGGGCCGTACAAGGACCGCCCCGGATTCGCCGCCATCGCGGAGTCGATGGGAGGCCTGCGCAACGTCACCGGATACCCGGACCGGCCGCCGGTGCGCGTGGGGGTGAGCCTCGGCGACACGCTCGCGTCGCTGTACGGCGTGATCGGCGCGCTGCTCGCGCTGCATCATCTCAAGTCGAGCGGCGGCCAGGGCCAGTTCATCGACGTCGCGCTGTACGAGGCGGTGTTCGGCGTGATGGAGAGCCTGATCCCGGAGTTCTCGGGATTCGGTCATGTGCGCGAGCGCACCGGCGCGTCGCTCCCGGGCATCGTTCCCTCCAACACCTACCCGTGCAAGGACGGCGCGTTCGTGATCGTCGCGGGCAACTCCGACGGCATCTACAAGCGCCTCATGCACGCGATCGGTCGCGCCGACCTTGCCGAGGACCCGCGCCTTGCGCGCAACGACGGGCGCGCGCAGCACACGGAGCTCATCGACGGCGCGATCGGCGACTGGACGCAGCGTCACGCGCTTGCCGAAGTCCTCGACGTGCTCGGGAAAGCCGACGTGCCGAGCGGCCGCATCTACACCGCGAAGGACATCCACGAGGACCCGCACTATCGTGCGCGCAACATGATCGAGCGGCATGCGCTGCCGGACGGAACGCCCATCGACTTCCCTGGCATCGTGCCCAGGCTGTCGCGCACGCCGGGAAAGACACGCTGGCTCGGTCCCAGACTGGGTGAGCACACGGCCGAGGTGCTCGCGTCGATCGGCATCGACGAGGGCCGTCTCGCGGAGCTGCGCGCGCAGGGCGTGGTGTAGCCGATGGAGGCCTTCCTGGTATCCACCGGCGTGGTTGCCCTCGGCGAGATGGGCGACAAGACGCAGTTGCTCGCGCTCATCCTCGCGGCGCGCTTCAAGCGTCCCATGCCTATCGTGCTCGGCATTCTCGTGGCCACGCTGCTCAACCACACGCTGGCGGCGGCGCTCGGCGCGTGGATCGCGTCGCTGCTCGGGCCGCAGATCCTGCGTTGGGTCGTGGGCCTGGGCTTCATCGCGATGGGCGCGTGGGTGCTCGTACCGGACAAGGCAGATGACGAGGGCCTCGATGGCCACACGCGCTTCGGCGTCTTCGGCACCACGCTCGTCGCATTCTTCCTCGCGGAGATGGGTGACAAGACGCAGATCGCCACCGCCGTGCTGGCCGCGCGCTTCGACGCGCTCATCCCGGTGGTCGCGGGAACCACGCTCGGCATGCTGATCGCCGATGTGCCCGCGGTGTTCGTAGGCGACGCGGTGTCGCGCCGCGTCTCGCTCCAATGGGTTCGAGGCATCGCGGCGCTCACGTTCGTGGTGCTCGGCACGCTCACGCTTCTCAACGTGGGCAACCTGTTCTGACCGCGTAAGCGGGAACGACGGTGGCGGGTCGCGAGGCTGTATGCTGGCGGCCCCTTCGATCCTCGAAGCCGCGTATCCCGACTCATCATGGAAACCGTTTCCACTGCTCCAGCCTTGCGCCGCCGCCTCGAGGGTGGCGGCCGCGTCGCGTTCGTACCGACGATGGGCAACCTGCACGAGGGACACC
>CAZIZD010000347.1:0-4866 GCA_964543615.1 uncultured Alcaligenaceae bacterium
GCGCGTGCGCCAGAAGTACGCGCTCGTGAAGCATCACGATCGCGCCGGGCGGATGACCGACATCCTCGAGTACTCAGACGTCACGTTTCCACGCGACCGCTTCTCGCAGGAGCTGGTCGACGAGCTCCTCCACGTGGCGCCGTCGCAGGTCGCGATCGAGGGCAACCGCATCACCATCCGCCACCTCTACATCGAGCGGCGCATGACGCCGCTCAACATGTTCCTCGAGCGCAGCGACGGCGCGCCGCGCGATCGCGCGGTGCGCGACTACGGCGACGCGATCCGCGAGCTCGCGGCCGTCAACATCTTCCCCGGCGATCTCCTCTTCAAGAACTTCGGGATCACGCGTTACGGCCGTGTCGTGTTCTACGACTACGACGAGATCGAATACCTCACGGATTGCCGCTTCAGGCGGATTCCGCCGCCGCCGCCCGGCTTCGACGAGATGTCGGGCGACGTCTGGTATCCGGTCGGCGCGCACGACGTGTTCCCCGAGGAATTCGCGACCTTCCTGCTCACCGATCCGCGCACGCGGCGCGCCTTCCTCGAGCATCATGCGGACCTGCTCGAAGCGGAGTGGTGGCGCGCACGGCAGGACGCGCTGCGCGAGCAAGGCGTGGCCGAGGTGCTGTCGTACGCCCCGGGTGTACGGTTTCCGCGTTCCAATTTGTAATCGACAGAAGTCGCCGTTCGGCGGCTCAGGCGCACCGGCCCTCGGGCAAACGGTCTCCGCGGCCCCATCATTCGCATACTCGCGTGCACAACAAACGCGGGCGCACGGGACTGCCCGTGCGGGATGCGGACGATCATTCGGGGGGGGGCAGGTGTACGTCAGCGCGTTCGAGCTTTTCCGCATCGGGCCGGGCCCGTCTTCGACCTACACGATCGGTCCGCAGCGAGCCGCATTGCGTTTCGCGCACGACCTCGCGGCCGACGGCCTCGCGGGGATGGTCCATCGCGTCGAAGCGGAGCTCTATGGCGGTCTCGCGTTCAACGGACGCGAGCATGCGACCTCGCATGCGATCGTCGCGGGCCTCGGCGGCGTCATTCCCGAGCGATGCGACGCCGCCACGTTGCGCGAATGCCATGCGCGCGCCGAGGCCGAGTCGACTGTCCTGCTCGACGGCAAGCGCCGTGTGCGATTCGATCCCGCGCGCGACCTGCGCTTCGTCGTCAACCATTCGCTTGCACACGACGGCAACGCGGTGCGCTTCCTCGCGCGCGACATGCGCGGCGACGTCCTCGCCTCGCGGCTCTATTTCTCGATCGGCGGGGGCATGGTCCTCGCCGAGGACGATGCCGGAAACCCGCCCTCGCCCCGCGTCCCGTATGCATTCCGTTCGGCGCAGGAGCTCGCGAACCTGTGCCATGCGCACGGCAAGCGCATCAGCGATCTCGTCCGCGCGAACGAGTGCGCGCTCTACAGCCCGGCCGAGGTGCGCAGCGCGCTGTCGGCGATTGCCCAGACCATGCGGAGCTCCGTCGAGCGCGGCATCAATGCCGACGGCAAGCTGCCCGGCGGCCGCCGCCGTAGCGCCTCGGCGTGGAACGACGCCGCGCGCGCGACGAGCGCCATGCCCGAGCAGATCTGCTCCGTGTACGCGACCGCGGTCGGCGAGGAGTGCGCCGTCGGCGGCAAGATCGTGGCTGCGCCCTCCGCGGGCGCCGCGGGGCCGGTCGCGGCGCTGCTGCAGCTCTGGCGCGAGTCGGCGCCGGTGACCCGCGACGACGGCATCGCGGAATTCCTGCTCGCGGGAGCCGCCATCGGCGGTCTCCTGCGCGGCGCCGGCATCCGCCAGGCCGGATGCCAGGGGGAGATCGGAGTCGCGGCGGCCATGGCCGCCGCAGGCTACGCGGCCGTGCACAACGCGAGCAACGCGCAAGTTCTCTACGCGGCAGAGCGCGCGCACGAAGCGCATCGCGGGCTCGAGTGCGACCTCGTGAACGGCCGCGTCGAGGACCCCTGCATCGAGCGCGGTGCGATGGCCGCGGCGCGCGCGTACAGCGCAGCGGTGAGCGCCGTGCGGCATCCCACTCCGCGCCTCGGGCTCGACATGCTCGCCCAGGTGCTCAAGGAATCGGCACGCGCGATGACGGGCCGCTACAAGGAGTCTTCCATCGGCGGCGTTGCGGTCAACATCGTGGAGTGCTGACGCCGGCAAAGGTGCTATCCTGCCGGGCGTGAAGCGGACCCTGCTCGCCCTCGCCATGCTCTCGGTTCTCGCCGCGTGCGAGAACCCGATGAAGAAGCGCGAGGAGGAGCTCGCCAAGAACACCTTCGCCTGCCAGCTCAACGGCGAGCGCTTCGTGGTGCGCTTCGCCGAAGGCGAGGCGCGCGTGCTGCTTCCGGGCGCGCAGCGCGTGACCCTCTACCAGATTCCCACCGGATCGACGGGCTCCATCGTCCGCTACAGCAACGGCAACATGGAGTTGCGCGGACGCGGCACCGAGCTCACGTTCATCGTCGACAACCAGGCCGCGCCCCTGCGCGACTGCGAGCCGTACGCGGTGCTGCCTCCCCCAGGGAAATGAGTTCACGCGCATGAACGTCGGCGTAGTCGGCGCCGGCGCCATGGGCATGGGGGTGGTGCGCAGTTCCCTGCGCGGAGGCTTCCCAACCCACGTCCGCGATGTGCGCATCGAAGCGCACGAGGAGGCCTCGCGCCTCGGGGCCGCGTGCCACGCTTCCCCTGCCTCGCTCGCACGCGAGTGCGAAGCGATCGTGGTCCTCGTCGTCGACAGCGCGCAAATCGAGGATGTCCTCTTCGGGCCCGGCGGCATCGCGCATGGCGGCGGGCATCCCGTCGTGCTCCTGGGCTCGACGATCGCGCCCGCGGACGCGAGCTCGTTCGCGCAAAGGCTCGCGAGCGTGGGCATCGAAGCGATCGACGCCCCGGTGTCGGGAGGACCGCAACGCGCCGCCGAAGGGACCATGACGATGATGCTCGCGGGCGCGCCCGCCGCGATCGCACGCTGCGAGCCGCTCCTGACAGCCATTGCAGGCAAGGTATTCGTCGTCGGCACCCGGCCCGGCGACGCCGCCAAGTTCAAGATCGTGAACAACATGCTCGCCAGTACCAACCTCGCTGCCGCAGCGGAAGCGATGGCCATCGCCGAGCGCGCGGGCCTCGACCGCAAGCTCGTGCACGACGTGATCGCCGCAAGCTCGGGCGCATCGTGGATCTTCGCGGATCGCGTTCCGCGCGCGCTCGCGGACGACTACGCGCCGCGCGCAGCGACCCGCATCCTGTGCAAGGACGTCGGGCTCGCGGTGGACCTCGCGCGCGACGTCGGCGTCGACGCTGCGATGGCGCAGGCGGCCCAGCGCGCATTTCGCGCCGCGGTGGACGACGGCTTCGGCGAGCAGGACGATGCGGCGATGGTGGAGTGGCATCGGTCACGGCGGACGTAAGGCGCCGGCCCCCCGCGACGACCATTGAGGATCGCCGTAACTCAGGAACAGCCAACCATGCATCGAACGATCTCGTTGACCCTCGCCATCACCGCCGCATTCGTGGTGGCCACGATGGAGGCGTCCGCGCAGGCGCCAAAGGATCCGCCGCCGGGCAAGGCGATCGCGACCTTCGCGGGAGGCTGCTTCTGGTGCATGGAGCCACCCTACGACAAGCTCGACGGCGTGATCAGCACGACCTCGGGCTACATGGGCGGCAAGACGAAGAATCCCACCTACCAGGAAGTGTCGAGCGGCGCGACCGGGCACACGGAAGTGGTGCAGGTCGTCTACGATCCGGCCAAGGTGTCGTACGAGAAGCTTCTCGACGTCTACTGGCGCAACGTGGATCCCACGGTGACGGACCGCCAGTTCTGCGACGTGGGCTCGCAGTACCGCGCGACGATCTTCGTCCACACGGAGGAACAGCGCAAGGCGGCGGATAAGTCCAGGGAGGCGCTCGCGAAGGGCAAGCCGTTCAAGGAGCCGATCGTGACGCCGATCGTCGCCGCTGGCGAGTTCTGGCCCGCGGAGGAGTATCACCAGGACTATTACATCAAGAATCCCGTGCGCTACACGTACTACCGCACGGGTTGCGGCCGCGACGCGCGCCTCAAGGCGCTGTGGGGTGCCGCGCCCTATTGATGCGACAGGACGGCAACCATGCCCGTGACCATGAAGCGAATGAGCGGCGGCAACCTGCGCGCCGCAGGCTACGACGAGCGGGAGAAGAAGCTCGTGGTCGAGCTCACCGCCGGCACGTACGAATACGCGGGCGTCACGCCCGAAGTGTGGCGGCGCTTCTCCACGGCGTCCTCGCCGTGGAGCTACTTCCGCGACAACATCGAGGAAGAGTACGCCGCCAAGCGCGTGCGCTGATGCGCACGCGCCCGGCCGGACTTACTGGATGGTCAGCTTGCGGGCCGCGGACTCGGCGCGCTTGGCAAGCGTGAGCTCCAGGACGCCGTTCTCGTACTTGGCGTTGCTCGCCGCCTCGTCGAGCTCGACCGGCAGCACGAAGCTGCGGTACACGGCGCCGTAGTAGCGCTCGCTGCGCACCAGGCGCTCGCCTTCCTTCTGCTCGCTCTCGCGCTTCACTTCCGCGGAGATCGTGACCTGGTTGCCCTCGATGGTGACCTGGATGTCGTCCTTGGCAACGCCCGGCACCTCGGCCTTCACGACATAGGCGTCGGCCTTCTCGACGACGTCTACCTTGATTGGCGCGGCGGCGTCGCCGTTGTCACGCAGCGGCTTGAAAAAGCCGCGCACGAGATCCTCGAAACCCGTGTCCGCAAACGGACCATAAACACGCAGTGCTGTCATGGCGCTTCCTCTATCGAATTTTGGGTGGTGGATGGACGCACTGAATGCGTCCGCATTGACAATCTGGGGTTGCGCGAAGGGCTTTCAAGAGG
>CAZIZD010000348.1:0-4858 GCA_964543615.1 uncultured Alcaligenaceae bacterium
CTGCGCCGACATGATCTCCACCCCGACCCTGCGCGAGCAGCTCGACGACGCCGCCGGCGAGCGGCGCAACCTGGTGCGCTTCCTGGCCGCCCGCGCCGCCGGAGAGGGCGAGGCCGACGCCCTCGCCGACGAGGCCGAACGCTGGATCGACGCCCAGCTAGGCCCCGACTACCCCTGGCCAGGCAACGTGCGCGAGCTGGAGCAGTGCGTGCGCAACGTGATGGTGCGCGGCAGCTACCGGCCGGTAGCAGCCCCGGCCGGACGCCTCGTCGACGCGCTGGAGCACCCGCAGCACGAAGTGCACATTGCGATGGTCGGCAAGTACGTCGACCTGACCGAGTCGTACAAGTCTTTGTCCGAAGCGCTGATCCACGCCGGTTTGCACACGCGATCGAAGGTCAACATCCACTACGTCGACTCGGAGGTCATCGAGGCCGAAGGTGCCGAGTCGCTGCGCGGCATGGACGCCATCCTCGTGCCCGGCGGATTCGGCAAGCGCGGTGTCGAGGGCAAGATCAAGGCCATCCGGCTTGCGCGGGAGAGCCACATCCCTTACCTCGGCATCTGCCTCGGCATGCAGCTCGCCGTGATCGAGTGCGCGCGCGACATGGCGGGGCTCGCGGACGCCAACAGCACGGAGTTCGACGTCGACACGCCGCATCCCGTGGTGGCGCTGATCACCGAATGGCAGAACCGCGACGGCCACATCGAGAAGCGCACCGCCTCGTCGGACATGGGCGGCACCATGCGCCTCGGTGCGCAGCCCTGCGAGGTCGTGCCGGGATCGCTCGCGCACAGAATCTACGGATCGACCACCGTGGCCGAACGCCACCGGCATCGCTACGAGGTCAACAACCATTACCTGCCCCGCATCGAGGCGGCCGGCCTCGTGGTGGGTGCGCGTGCCAAGAGCGAGACCGCCGGCGACCTGGTCGAGATGGTCGAGCTGCCGGGACATCCGTGGTTCTTCGGTTGCCAGTTCCATCCGGAGTTCACGTCCAATCCGCGGCGCGGGCATCCACTCTTCATCAGCTTCGTCAGGGCCGCGCTGGAGCACCAGCGGCGCGCCAGCGGCGGCGCCGGGAAGCCCGCTTCCGAGCTCGTGGCATCGGTCTAGTCTTGAACCTCGCGGGCTTCGACGTCGGCCTCACCCGTCCGCTGTTCCTCATCGCGGGACCCTGCGTGGTGGAGTCGCGGCAGCTGCAGATGGATGTCGCGGGCGAGCTCAAGGCCATCTGCGCATCGTTGGGCATCCCGTTCATCTTCAAGTCGTCCTACGACAAGGCCAACCGCAGCTCGCACGCATCGTTCCGCGGACCCGGCATGGAGGAGGGCCTGCGCATCCTGGCCGACGTGCGCAAGCACGTCGAGGTGCCCGTGCTGACGGACGTTCACACGGTGGACGAGATCCCGGCCGCGGCCGGGGTGGTCGATGTCCTGCAGACGCCCGCCTTCCTCTGCCGCCAGACGGACTTCATCCAGGCGGTTGCGGCCGCGGGCAAGCCCGTCAACATCAAGAAGGGCCAGTTCCTGGCACCCGAGGACATGAAGCAGGTCGTGGCCAAGGCCAAGGCCGCTAGCGGCGCCGACAACATCATGGTGTGCGAGCGCGGCGCCACCTTCGGCTACCACAACCTCGTGTCGGACATGCGCGCGCTTGCGATCATGCGCGACACCGGCTGTCCCGTGGTGTTCGATGCCACGCACTCCGTGCAGTTGCCGGGCGGACAGGGCACGTCCTCCGGCGGACAGCGCGAGTTCGTGCCTGTGCTCGCCCGCGCGGCGGTGGCGGCGGGCATCGCCGGCATCTTCATGGAGACGCACCCCAATCCGGACAAGGCGCTCTCCGACGGGCCCAACGCGTGGCCGCTGCCCCGCATGCGGATGCTGCTCGAGACGCTCGTGGAGCTGGACGCCATCGTCAAGCGTAACGGATTCCCGGAATCGGAGATCGTATAGCCATGTTCGTGCACCTCGTCCTCATCAAGTGGAAGCCCGGCGTGACGCGCGCCGACCCCCGCGTCCCTGCGTGGGAGGCCAAGTTCAAGGCGTTGCGGCACCAGTGTCCCGGCATCGTGCGCTTCGAGTACGGCTTCAACTTCACCGACCGTCCGGTCGCCTACGATCTCGGCATCAACATGGCCTTCGACACGAAGGAGAACCTCGTGGCTTACGGGCCGCATCCCGCCCACCAGGAAGTGGTGGTCGCACTGCGCGAGATCGCCGACTGGGTGATCTGCGACTACGAAATACAGGATCCGAAATGAGCGCCATCGTCGACGTCATCGCCCGCGAGATCCTCGATTCGCGCGGTAATCCCACCATCGAAGCCGACGTGGTCCTCGAGTCCGGCGTGTCGGGCCGCGCCGCGGTGCCGTCGGGCGCGTCCACCGGCTCCAAGGAGGCCGTGGAGCTGCGTGACGGCGACGCCGCACGCTATCTCGGCAAGGGCGTCACCAAGGCCGTCGACAACGTCAACACCGAGATTTGCGAAGCGATCCTGGGGCTCGACGCCAGCGAGCAGAGCCTCATCGATCACACGCTGATCGAGCTCGACGGCACCGACAACAAGGGCCGCCTCGGCGCCAACGCGATCCTCGCGGTCTCGTGCGCGGTCGCCAAGGCCGCGGCCGAGGAAGCGTCGCTTCCGCTGTACCGCTACCTGGGTGGCGCGGGCCAGATGCAGCTACCGGTACCGATGATGAACGTCATCAACGGCGGCGCGCACGCCAACAACGCCATCGACCTGCAGGAGTTCATGCTGGTCCCGCTCGGCGCGCCCACGTTCCGCGAGGCGCTGCGCTACGGCGCCGAGGTGTTCCACACGCTCAAGAAGCTCATCGACGCGCGCGGCATGCCCACCACGGTGGGCGACGAGGGCGGCTTCGCGCCCAACCTGCCGAGCAACGAGTCCGCGCTCCAGCTTCTGGTGGAGGCCATCGACAAGGCCGGGTACACGCCCGGCACCGACATCGCGCTTGCCTGCGACTGTGCCGCCAGCGAGTTCTACAAGGACGGTCGCTACAACCTCGAGGCGGAGGGGCGCGCGCTCACGTCCGCCGAGTTCGCCGACGTGCTGGCCACGTGGTGCGACAAGTATCCGATCATCAGCATCGAGGATGGGATGTCCGAGCACGACTGGGAAGGGTGGAAGCTCCTCACCGACCGGCTCGGCAGGAACATCCAGATCGTCGGCGACGACCTCTTCGTCACCAACACGAAGATCCTGAAGCAGGGCATCCAGAAAGGCGTAGCCAACTCGATCCTCATCAAGATCAACCAGATCGGCACGCTGACCGAGACCTTCGCCGCCATCACGATGGCCACGCGCGCGAAGTACACGTCCGTCATCTCGCACCGGTCCGGCGAGACCGAGGACAGCATCATCGCGGATATCGCGGTGGGCACCAATGCCGGGCAGATCAAGACGGGCTCGCTGTCGCGCTCCGATCGCATCGCCAAGTACAACCAGCTCCTGCGCATCGAGGAGGACCTGGGCGACGCGGCGAGCTACCCGGGCCGCGAGGCGTTCTTCAACATCGCGTAGCGTCAGAGAGCGACCTCGACCTTGCGCTGGCTCGCCCTCGTCTTCGGTCTTCTCATCCTCGCCCTGCAGTACCCGATGTGGCTGGGCAAGGGCGGCTGGCTGCAGGTGCGCGAGACCGACCGCCAGCTCGCGCAGCAGCGCGAGGCCAACGAGAAGTTGAAGGCACGCAACACCGCCCTGGACGCCGACGTGCGCGATTTGAAGACCGGCTCGGAAGCCATCGAGGAGCGCGCGCGCTCCGAGCTCGGCATGATGAAGTCCGACGAGGTCTTCTTTCAGCTCCAGCCGGGCAACGTGGAGAAGGTTCAGAACCGCGTCCCGCAGCCCGCCGCGCCCAAGAAATAGCCGCGGCATGCCCCGCGTAACCGCGCGCGACAACCCGAGGCTTGTCGAAGCCGCGCGACTCGTCGCGTCGTCACGTGACCGCCGCAAGCGCGGCAAGTGCGTGCTCGAGGGAGACCACCTCGTCGGCGTCTACCTCGATCGGGTCGGCCTGCCGGAGACGCTGCTGGTGGTCGAGGAGAGGATGCACGATCCGCGGGTGGCGGCGCTCCTCGCCCGCGTGCCGCCGCGCGACGTGCTTTCGATGCGTGCGGCCCTGTTTGCCGAGACCGTCGTCGCACCCGCGGACGTAGCCGTCGCAGCGGTGGTTCCGAGGCCCGCGCAGTCGATGCCCGCGCCCGGGCGGTGCCATCTGCTGCTCGAGGACATCCAGGATCCGGGCAACGTGGGGACGATGCTTCGCACGGCCGCGGCGGCGGGGGTTTCGCAGGTGCTGCTCTCGAAGCATTGCGCGTTCGCGTGGTCGCCCAAGGTGCTGCGCGCGGGGCAGGGCGCCCACTTCGCGACCACCATCGTGGAGGACGTGGACCTCGTGGCGTGGTGCACGGGCTTCGCGGCGAGCGGCGGGCTCGTGATCGCGACGACGCCGCGCGATGCGGTGTCCCTCTACGAAGCCACGCTGCGCGAGCCCTGGGCCGTGGCCATCGGCAACGAAGGTGCCGGGCTTTCATCGGCGCTGGCCGCTGCCTCATCCCTGCGCGTGGCCATTCCGATGCAGGCGGGGACCGAGTCCCTCAATGCGGGCGCGGCGGCGGCGGTGGTGCTGTTCGAGCTCGTCCGCCGCCGGCGCGCCGTCAAGGCGTGATGAACAGCAGCGAGAAGAAGCCGGACTCGATGCACCCCGCGTAGAGCGAGCTCACGTTGGCGGTCCAGGTGCCCTCGATGCCCTGCGACGTGCCCTTGATCTCCGAGAAGCTTCCCTGGTAGGTCTTGCCGTTCATGGTGAACGTCGCGTTGGGAATGCGGAAG
>CAZIZD010000349.1:0-4849 GCA_964543615.1 uncultured Alcaligenaceae bacterium
GCCTTCCGCCCATTTCAGCCCGTCGAGCGCATCCTCGACACACAGCATCGAGGGCGTGTTGATCGTCTCGCCGCGGAAGATGCCTTCGTCGAGCTTGCCGTCCTTGGTCAGGCGGAACAGCTTGGGCAACGGCCAGGCCGGCGTGTAGCTGGTGAGGCGCTCGACCGCGCGCGGGCTCAACACCAGCATGCCGTGCTGCGCCTCGCCACCCAGCACCTTCTGCCAGGAATAGGTGACGACATCGAGCTTGTCCCAGGGCAGCCGCATCGCGAAGGCGGCCGAGGTGGCGTCGCAGATCGTCAGCCCGGTGCGGTCGGCTGCGATCCAGTCGCCATCGGGGACGCGCACGCCGGAGGTGGTTCCGTTCCAGGTGAACACGGCGTCGCGATCCGGCGCCACGAGCGTGAGGTCGGACACGTTCGGTGGGATGCCCGCGGTGTCGGGGGCGGGCGTCGGGAATGCCGGGGTCTGCTTGGACGACGTGCTGTGCTGCGCGTAGTCGTGGGTGCCGTGATAGGCGCCCTCGAACTTGAGGAGGCGGTGCCTCCCGGTGAACGCGCGCGCGAGGCGGATCGCGTGGAAGGTCGACTCCGACCCGGACGTCGTGAAGCGGATCCGCTCACCGCAGCGGATATAGGGCCTCACCTTGCGTGCAAGCTCGACCGCGCGCGCGTTCAGATACGCGAAGAAGTGCGTGCCCTGGCCCGCCTGCTCGGCGATGGCCTTCTGGATGGCGGGGTGCGCATGGCCCAGCACGAGAGGGCCCGAGCCCAGCACGTAGTCGATGTACTCGTTGCCCGACGTGTCCCAGAAGCGCGCGCCCTTGCCGTGGCTCACGACGAAGCGCACGTCCTTCGGCAACGCGTTGCCGCCGAGGGCGCCACCGGGAAACAGGTTTTCGGCGTCGCGGAATTGAGCGGCCTCGACTTCCGATAACCTGCCCTGTCGGCCGAGTCGGTAGGCGTGCGCGACGGCGTCGGCGGGAGCGTTCATGGCGTGGTCCTTTCGAGTCGTGAAGATTGCGGGGTGATGGCTGCGAGGAGCCGCACGGCCATATGCGTCGCGGGCCCGGTCGCCGGCACGACGAGTGCGCCGGCGGCAAGTGCTGGATCGACCGCCGTCACCCAGTGGCGGTAGGTCGGTCCCTGTGGCCGGTAGAGCTCGACCAGCGCGCCTGCGCGCGCGCCGAGCGCTTCGGCAATGTTGCAGGCGATCCGGCATTCGTGCGGTGCGAGCGAAGGGTCGGATTCGAGCGTCACCTCGACCGGCGTGGCGCGGTAGGACGCGCGTCCCGCGGCCGTGACGATGCCGTCGGCGATGTCGCCGTCGATGTCCGCATCGGAACGCTCGCGCGGATCGCCGAAGCCGCCGCCCCCCGAGCTCTCCATCACGACGACGTCGCCGCGCGCGAGTGGATATCCCGCGACCTTGCCGGGAAACGATGTGAACGCGAGCTCGCGTCCCGCGCGGCGCACGCGATAGCGATTGGGCGCTCCCGGTGCGCCACCGTTGACGCCGGCGGGCGGGACGACGTTGCGATCGGAAAGCAGCGAGAACAAGGCGTCGTCGCAACCCACCTCGACCTCGCGCACGAGGCCGCAACCGCCGCGATGACGCCCCGGTCCCGCGCTGTCGGCGCGGATCTCGTTGCGCAGGATGCGAAGCGGATAGGTCGCCTCGACGACTTCCGTGGACTGGATCGAGACGTTCTCGCCCTCGTTGAATGCGCGCACCGCGTGGCTGCCATCGCCGCGGCTCGACCCGCCCGTGCCGCCGGAGGGATATTCGTAGAAGATGAAGCCGCGATTGCCGATGTACGTGTGGTTGGACGTGCCGCGCACGTCGCCGGTGATGCGCTCCGGGATGAGTTGCCCGAGGGCGCCCATCACCGCGGCGTCGCACGCGAAGCGCACTTCGTTCATGCCGCCGCAAGGCGCCGGCGGCGTCGCGCACACGATCGTTCCCGGCGGCGCGTTCACGGTGAGCACGCGAAGCGTGCCCGAGTTGATGGCGCCGCGCGGATCGAGGAAGGACTTGATCACGGTGAGCACCGATGTCGGTGCGATGGCGGGACCCGCGTTGAGCGGCGCGCGCACCTGCGGCGACGAGCCCGTGAAGTCCGCATGGATCGAGCCGCCGTCCACCGTCAGTGCCACCTGCACGTGCAGGGGATGCGGCGTGGCCGCGTTGCCGGCGAGGTAGGCGCGGTGGGCGTAGGTCCCCGGCGGCAGCGAGGCGATGGCGGCGCGCAGCCGACGCTCGCTCGCGTCGAGGATCGCGTCGGTCGAGGCGTCCACCACGTCGAGCCCGTACTTGCGCAGGAGGTCGCGCAGCCGGCGCTCGGCCACGCGGCAGATCCCCAGCACCGAGTGGAAGTCGGAGACCGCTTCGCGCGTGGCACGCACGTTGTCGAAGATCAATCGCAAGAGCTCCGACGATCCGTTGCGCGGCACCTTGAGATAGTCGAGCCGCAGGCCTTCCTGGAAGATGTCGACCGCGTTGCCGTTGAGCGAGCCGGGCGTCATGCCGCCGACGTCGCCCCAGTGCGAGCGGATCACGATGAAGAAGATCGGCCGTCCGCCCTCGAACACGGGCCAGATGACGGCGACGTCGTTGAGGTGCGTGCCCCCGGTGTACGGGTCGTTGTGCAGGAAGATGTCGTCGGGCCCGATCTCGCCGTGACGCTTCAGCACGTTCGGCACGGCCGTGCCCACCGGGATGATGTGGAACGGGTGGTCTTCGCCGGACTCGGCGACGAGGCGCCCGCGCCCGTCGACGAGCACGCAGGAGAAGTCGTAGCCCTCGTAGATGATCGAGCTGTACGACGAGCGCACCATCGAGCGCCGCATCTCGCGCACGATCGAGCCGAACGACTCGCGGACCACCGCGCTCGTCATGAGGTCCGCGGCCGGACGCACCGGCGGGGTGCCGGTCACGTCATTCATCCGGAATGAGGTCGCGCATGGTCTTCCAGGACCGCTCGATGAGCTGCTCGGTGATGCGACGCGCCTGCGCGCCCTTGCGCGCCTGCACGAGCTCGACGATCTCGCGGTTGCCCTCCACCGATACGCCCATGAGCTTCGGCGCGGAGCGATATGCGAGATAACGGTAGCGCAGTGCCTGGCTGCCGATCGACTTCAGCAGGCGCTGGAGCGTCACGTTGCCGCTCGCGCGGTGGATCGCGTCGGTGAACTCCACGTTGGCGATGAAGTACGCGCGGATGTCGCTCGCCTTGTACGCGGCGCGCATCGCCGCGAGCTTTTGCAGTAAGGCCTCGTCCGCGGGCGCCTGCCAGTTTCTCGCGGCCTGCTGCGCCGCGAGTCCCTCGAGCTCGATGCGGCACTGGTAGACCTCGTCCAAGTCGCGGCGGCTGATCGGGGCCACGCGCGCGCCGCGGTGGTCCTCGCGCACCACGAGGCCGTCGGCCTCGAGCCGGCGAAGCGCATCGCGCACGGGCGAGCGGCTCACGTCGTAGCGGGCCGCGACTTCTTCCTCGATGATGCGGCCGCCGGGCGCGAGCTCGCCGAACACGATGGCGGACTCGAGCGCTTCCGCCAGCACCTGGGGCATCACGCGGACGCGTAGGACGTTGTCTCCGGGCGAGAGCATCGGTGCCTTTAGCGCATCACGAACGGATTCTCGACGCTCGACTGCGTGCAGATCCACACGGACTTGGTCTGCACGTACTCGCGAATGGCCTCCATCCCGCCCTCGCGGCCGAGCCCGCTGCGCTTGTAGCCGCCGAAGGGCGACGTGTAGCTCAGCGCGCGGTACGTGTTGACCCACACGGTGCCTGCCTGCAGCGCCTCCGCGGCGCGGATCGCGCGGCCGATGTCCCGCGTCCACACGCCGGCGCCCAGCCCATAGGCCGAGTCGTTGGCGATGGCATAGGCCTCGTCCTCGGTGTCGAATGGGATGATCGCGAGCACGGGACCGAACACCTCCTCGCGGGCGATGCGCATTCCGTTGTGCACGTCGGCAAAGATCGTGGGTGCCACGAACTGGCTGCCCTTGGCGCCCGGTCCGGTGTACGGGCCACCACCCAGCACGCAGCGCGCCCCTTCCGACTTGGCGATCTCGATGTAGTCGAGGACCTTGCGGTACTGCGGGCGCGTGGCCACGGGTCCGACGTGCGTGTTGCGGTCGAGCGGATCGCCTACGCGCGCCTCGGAGGCCACCTGCACCAGTCGTTCGACGAAGCGGTCGTGGATCGAGCGCTGCAGCAGGAGGCGCGAGCCCGCGATGCAGGTCTGTCCCGTGGCGGCGAAGATGCCGGAGATCACGCCGAGGACGGCGGCTTCGAATTCCGCGTCCTCGAACACGATGTTGGGCGACTTGCCCCCGAGCTCCAGCGACACGTGCTTCAGCGTGCGCGCCGCGACCTCGTAGATCTTCTGTCCGGAATAGTCCGAGCCGGTGAACGCGATCTTGGCCACGTCCGGATGCTCGACCAGGGCGGCACCGGCCTCCGCGCCCATGCCGGTGACCGTGTTGACCACGCCCGGCGGGAAGCCGGCCTCCTCGAACAGCGCCATGAACTCGAGCGTGGAGACCGACGTGAACTCGGACGGCTTGATGACCGCGACGTTGCCCGCGGCAAGCGCGGGCGCGAGCTTCCAGGTGAGGAGCAGCAGCGGCGAGTTCCACGGCGTGATCATCCCGACCACGCCAAGGGGTTCGTGCCGCGTGTAGTTGAAGATGTTTTCCTTGTCGGTGGGAATCACCGCGCCTTCGAGCTTGTCCGCGAGGCCCGCGTAGTAGCGGTACCACTCCGCGATGTAACGCGTCTGCGCGGACATCTCGGCGATCAGCTTGCCGTTGTCGCGCACCTCGATCTCGGCGAGGCGCG
>CAZIZD010000350.1:0-4848 GCA_964543615.1 uncultured Alcaligenaceae bacterium
CGCGTGGGTCCCCGCCATCTCGGTGGTGGAGAGCCCCTACGTCTGGCGCGACGGCGACCATCTCGTGAAGGCGATGGCGGGTCCCGTCGGCCGCGTTTTCAACGACGAGCTCATCGCCAAGCGCGGCATGCGCATCCTGGGCACCACGTACTACGGCACGCGACATCTCACCACGTCAAGCAAGAACGTGCGCACGCCCGCCGATCTCGCGGGCTTCAAGCTGCGCGTTCCGGAGAACGACGTGTTCAAGGCCATGGCTGAGGCCTGGGGGGCCAAGCCCACGCCCATGAATTTCGGCGAGCTCTATCTCGCGCTCAAGCAGGGCACGGTGGACGGCCAGGAGAATCCGCTGCCGACCATCAAGTCGGGCAAGTTCGACGAGGTGCAGAAGTATCTCGTGCTCACCGGCCACATCATCACGCCGCGCATCGTCGTGGTGAACGAGAACTTCTGGAAGGGATTGAAGCCCGCGGACCAGAAGATCATCCAGGATGCCGTCGACGCCGGCATCAAGTGGCAGAACGCCGAGCTGGCCGCCCAGGAGAAGGCGCTCGTCGACGCCATGAAGGCAAGCGGCATGACCGTGGTGCAGGTCGATGTCGAAGCGTTCCGCAAGCCGGTGGTCGACGCCGTCGTGCCGAAGTTCGAAAGCCGCTGGGGCAAGGGCACGTACGAGACGCTGCAGCAGATCCGGTAGGGCGGACTTCAGTCCGCCGGGATATTCCGTCGGGCTGAAGCCCGACCTGCGACCATCGGGGAGCACGTGAGGACATTGCTCGGCGTCATCGAGCGGGTGATCGACGCGGCAGCGGTCGCCGCGTTCTGCGGCATCTTCCTGTGCGTGCTCGTGCAGGTCGTGTTCCGCTACCTCTTCAACAGCCCGCTCACCTGGAGCGAGGAGCTCGCGCGCTATCTCTTCATCTGGTGCGCGTTCCTGGGCTGGATCGTCGCATCGCGCCGCAACAGCCATCTGTCCATGACCTTCGTCGTGGACCGCATGCCCCGCGCGGCGCACGTCGCGATCACGGCGCTGGTGCAGCTTGCGACGCTGCTCTTCGCGTGGCTGCTCGGCTCGCGCGGGCTCGCACTCGTGCGCAACAACTGGGACGTCGAGAACGTCGCGGTGCCGTTCAACCTCGGCATCGTCTATCTCATCGAGCCGATCGCCGCGGCCTTCATCGCGCTCTACGCCGTGATGGCGCTCGCTTCGCTGCGCAAGGGCGCGCCGTGACCACGCTCATGCTCTCCATCCTCGCGGTGTGGTTCGTGGCCATCTTCCTGGGGCCTCCGCTGTGGCTAGCCATGTCGCTCGCCGGCTGGGCGTTCCTGGTCATCGCGGGCATCCCCGATCTCGCCCTCGCACAGCGGATCGCCAAGGCGGCCGACTCCTTTCCGCTTCTCGCCGCGCCGCTCTTCATCCTCATGGGCAACGTCATGAACGGCGCGGGCATCACCCGGCGCATCTTCGCCTTCGCGACCGTGTGCGTGGGCTGGATGCGCGGCGGGCTGTGCCACGCCAACATCGTGGCCAGCGTGTTCTTCGCAGGCACCTCGGGTTCGGCCGTCGCCGATGCGGGCGGGCTCGGCACGCTCGAGATCAAGGCGATGACCGACGAAGGCTATTCGCCGGACATCGCAGCCGCGGTCACCGCGTCGTCGGCGACCATCGGGCCGATCATCCCGCCTTCGCTGCCGATGATCATCTACGGCGTGTCGGCGGAAGCCTCGATCGGGGCGCTGTTCCTCGCCGGCGTGATCCCGGGCCTGCTGATGGCGGGCGCCCTGATGGTCATGGTGCGCGCGATCGCGACGAAGCTCGACCTGCCGCGCCATCCGTTCCCCGGCGTGCTCGACTTGTGGCGCGCGTTTCGCGACGCGCTCTGGGCGCTGATGACGCCCGTCATCCTGTTCGCCGGCCTGTTCGGCGGCGTGTTTACGCCCACCGAGGCGGCCGCGATCGCGGTGGCTTATGCGCTGGTCCTGGGTCTCGTCATCTATCGCGAGTTCCGCCTGGCGGACCTGCCGCGCATCATCCTCGACACCGTCGAGACGACCGGCGTGGTCATGTCCCTCGTGATGGCCGCGTCGCTTCTCGCCTATTGCCTCGCGCTGTCGCAGGTGCCGCAGACCGCGGGCGCCTTCCTCGTGGGGCTCGCGACCAGTCCCCTCGTATTCCTGCTGATCGTGAACGTGATCCTGCTCGTCGTGGGCTGCTTCATGGAGGGCCTGGCGGCGATGCTCATCCTCATCCCCATCCTCGTGCCGGCGGCGATGAAGCTGGGCATCGACCCCATCCAGTTCGGACTCATGTTCGTGCTGAACCTCATGATCGGCACCATCACGCCACCCGTGGGCATCGTGCTCTTCGTGACGGCCAAGGTCGCGAACATCTCGTTCGAGCGCGTCGCGCGCGCGACGCTGCCGTTCCTGGTTCCCCTGCTGGTGGTACTCGCGATGGTCACGCTGTTTCCGCCGCTGTCGACAGCGCTGCCCCACCTGGTCCTCGGAAAGTAGGCGCACGATGCCCGCCGCTGCCCGCCCGAGTGCGCCACGTTCGCCGCCGCGCCAGCTGCGCTGGCAGGCGTACGACCGATTCCAGCAGCAGCTATTGGCCGCGCGCATTCGTCCCGGGCAGTTCGTCTCGCAGCGCGAGCTTGCTGCGCTTACCGGGCTTCCGCTCGGCGCCATCCGCGAGGTGATTCCGCGCCTGGAGGCCGAGGGCCTCCTGGTCACGGTGCCGCAGCGCGGCCTGCAGATCGCCAACGTCGACGTGAAGCTCGTGCGCAACGCCTTCCAGCTCCGGATCGCGCTCGAGAAGGAAGCCACGGCGCAGTTCGCGTTGGCAGCTACCCCGGAACAGCTCGACGTCATCGAGGCCGCGCATCGGGACATCGTCAAGCGCGCGGCCAAAGGCATCACGCCCGCCCTCCTCGACGCCGCGCAAGCGGTCGACTGGGGCCTGCACGACGCGATGATCGACGCGCTCTGCAACGAGATCGTGTCGTCGATCTATCGCGTCAACAGCCTGCGCATCCGGCTGATCCGGCTCGATCGCGTGACGCTCAACGCGGAGTCGCTGATCCCCGCGATGAGCGAGCACCTCGCCCTGATCGCGGCGCTGCGCACGCGCGACTCCGCGCGCGCCGTGACCGCGATGGAGGCCCATCTCACGCACGCGCGCAACCGCGCGCTTGGCGTATGAACGCCTGAAGAAGGAAACGCATGAACGGACACCCCCCGCATCTCATCGACGGACTCTGGTGCGCGACGCTCACGCCGCTCACCGACCGCGGCGCCATCGACCACGCGCGATTCGTCGCCCACGTGCATTGGCTGTTCTCGCAAGGCGTGCGCGGCATCGCGCCGTTCGGCACGACCGGCGAGGGACAGTCGTTCTCCGTGGACGAGCGCCGCGCCGGGCTCGACGCACTGCTGGCGGCATTTCCCGGCAAGCGCATCCTTCCCGGCACGGGCTGCGCGTCGCTCGCGGACACGATCGCGCTGACCCGCCACGCGACTAGCGCGGGCTGCATCGCGAGCCTAGTGCTGCCGCCCTTCTTCTGGAAGGGACCGAGCGACGACGGCCTCTTCGCCTGGTATGCGCGCCTCATCGAAGGCGTGAACGATCCGCGGCTGCGCATCTTCCTGTATCACCTGCCGCAGATCTCGTCGGTGCCGCTCCCGGTGGACTTGGTCGCGCGGCTCGCGAACGCCTATCCCGGAACGATTGCGGGCATCAAGGACAGCCAGGGTAGCTGGGACAACACTTCGGCGCTGCTCGCCCGCGTTCCCCAGCTTGCCGTCGTCATCGGCCACGAGCCCGATCTTCCGCGCCTCGTCGGCGCGGGCGGCGCGGGCACGATCTGCGGCGTGGCCAACGCGTATCCGCATCTCGTGCAGGCGCTGCTCTCTGCGGAAGCGAGCGCCGAGACGCAGGCGCGCATCGCGAAGTTCGTGGAGATCCTCTTCATGCAGCCCTTCCTGCCGGCGTTCAAGTCGATCGTCGCCGACCGGACGGGTGACCCGGGATGGCGCAACGTCCGTGAGCCGCTGCTGCCGCTGTCGGACGACCAGCGCCGCGCGCTGCGGGAAGCGCTCGACCGCGCCGGATTCTCGAAGGAAGGACGATGAACGCACCCAAGGTCGATCGCGACCGATGGCCGGTGCAAGGGCACTGCCCGCGGCGGCGTTAGAATCGAAGCTTCGCCCACACGTGGCTCATTCCGGCGCTTCCAATGTCCTTCGCATACCGCTGTCTCGCCCTTCTCGTCCTCTCGCTTGCGCTCGTCCGCCCCGCCGCCGCGACCGACTACACCGACATCTGGTACAACGCGGCCGAAAGCGGATGGGGCGTCAACCTCGTCCAGTCGAACGCCTTCATCTTCGCCACGTTCTTCATCTACGGCCAGGGCAACAAACCCTACTGGGTGACCGCGCAGCTCACGCGCAACAGCACCACCGGGGCGTACACCGGCCCGGTCTACGAGACCAGCGGCACCTCGTTCGGCGACCCGTGGAACAACAACAGCAGCACCGTGACGCAGGTGGGAACGGCGACGTTCACGCCCGCCTCCGCCATCGCCGGCAAGCTCGACTACACGATCAACGGCACGAGCGTCAGCAAGCAGATCCAGCGGCAGGCGCTCACGGCCATCCCGCTCGGCGGCAAGTATTCGGGCGCGTACCTGTCGATCTTCAGCAGCTGCTCGAACAGTGCCAACAACGGCCCG
Source organism: uncultured Alcaligenaceae bacterium (assembly GCA_964543615.1). Taxonomy (GTDB): domain Bacteria; phylum Pseudomonadota; class Gammaproteobacteria; order Burkholderiales; family Casimicrobiaceae; genus VBCG01. The sequence continues at coordinate 4,731 of CAZIZD010000350.1, forward strand.
CTCACGTTCTTCTCGAACCTGACAGTGACGCAGACTGCGGGCGGCCCGCTCAAGCTCGAGTTCGGCTCGGACGGGTCCTTCTCGGCGACCGGCAACTACATCCAGGACGGCACGCTCT
>CAZIZD010000351.1:0-4847 GCA_964543615.1 uncultured Alcaligenaceae bacterium
CTCGAGCGCAAGCGCTTGCGTGAGCCCAATCATCGCCGCCTTGGACGCGCAGTAGATCGCGAGTCCTTCCTCACCCGCCTTGCCCGCGATCGACGCCACGTTGACAATCGCGCCGTTCGCGGCCTTGAGCGCATCGAGCGCGTAACGCGTGAACAGATAGACGCTGCGCACGTTCACCGCCATCAAGGCGTCCCAATCAGCCACCGTCGAGGCCGCGAACTCGCGGCGAGACGTCATGCCGGCGTTGTTGACGAGGCCGTCGAGACGGCCGTCGCCCAGCCGCACCGCTTCTTCGACGGCATGGCGGCAATCGGCCTCGTTCGAAACATCGCAAGGCATGTAAGTGGTGTTCGGCGCGGATCGCTGCAGCGCCTCTCCGGCATTGCGGTCTCGGCCGACGAACATGACCCGTTGACCATCGCGGGCCAGCCGTTCGACGCAGGAGCGCCCGATGCCGTGCGTGCCGCCAGTGACGAGGATCATGGACATGCTCCGGATCGAAAAGGGGCGACTATAGCGTTAGCCTCACGCGACCTACCGCGTGGCGTAATACTGGAGCGTGAACCCGGCCACCGCGAGCAGCACGGCGAGCGCGGGCAGGAACCAGAGGATGGGCCAGGTATAGCGCACCCGCGGGTCCGCCAACTGTGCCCGCTCCGGATGGCCATGCGGATAAATGACGAGCAGCGCCTTGGGGTCGGGTCCGCCGGACTTGGGGAGTTCGTCCTGCAACGTCACCGTGTGAATCTTCCCGCCATCGCTGCTGAAGCGGACCATGGGACGACGGACGAGGCGAGTGCGGGACAGGCCGCCGAGCCTTAGCTCGGCCTCGGTGGTGAACTCCTCGATGCCTACGACGGCCGCCTTGGCGCGAACGAAGTCATGCAACTGCCGCCGCACCCGAAGCCAGTGAACGACCCCGCACGCCGGCAGGATGACGAAAACGAGGATCAGAAAGGCACTCAGCATCGCGTGCTCCGCGGCATTCTGGAGACTTCTTTGACGGCGACCAGGATACCGCTGGGTCGCCGCCAACGGGGACGTGGCGATCGTGCCCCACGACATCGGCCACTGCAACGCTGGCGAGCGGCCCGTTAGAATCGTGCGCGCGCCGCACCGCAGGCGGCTCCCCACAAAGGAACGCATTGACTACGCTGCACACGAAGCGATTGAGGCTGGAGCCATTCGACGATCGGCATCTCGAAGGTCTCCACGCAATGAACCGGAAGCCGGAAGTGATGCAGTTCATCACCGGCCAACCTGAGACGCGCGAACAGACCGCGGCGGGCATTGCAAGAGTGCAACGCTGCTGGGCTGCGCTGGGAACGAGCTGGTGGGCATTCATCGAACCGGCGAGTGGCCGCGTCGCGGGGGCGGGCTGCATCCAGTACGCTAGGCGCGACCCGGTGATGCCGAGCGATCTCGGGAGCTTGCGAAGCAACCCGCTCGAGATCGGGTGGCGCCTGCACCCGGACTTCTGGCACCTGGGGTTGGCGAGCGAGGCCGCGGCGAGCATGACCGCCTTCGCGTTCGATACCCTCGCGGCGCCTGAAATCATCGCCGTCCGGCATCCCGACAACATCGCGTCGAAGCGCGTCATGGATCGCCTGGGCATGCGCTACCGTGGGATGGAGACGTGGTACGGCGAATCGCTGGCAACCCATGCTCTGAGCCGCGAGGACTGGACGGGCTCGCTACCTTCGTCTCGACCCGGTGGTGCCCGCAATCTTCGAAGCTAGGCCACCCACGTCGCCGGTCACCCGCGCGCAAATGACCGCGTGCCGATCACCCTCGTCGAAGAGGCGTCCCTAACCGGCGGGCACCATCGCCACATCCTGCAGCTTGGCGAGCTCGATCGAGAGCAGGAGGCCCGGGCTGTCCGGAGGCGAATCGTGACCGAGCACGTGCGCCTCCACGATCGCATTGAGTGCAGCGACGCGCACTTCGCGTCCCGGCAGCGCCAATGAAGCTGCGGCTGCCGCGAATTGCGGGACGCCGATCGTCAATCGCTGGGCGATCGATGACGATTCGAGCGTGCAGAGGTTCTTGCCAGCCGCGCGGCCCGCGAGCTCGATGCGTTGTCCGCCACGTGCGAGCGTGCCGTCCCCGAGTTGCACCTCGCCTTTGACGCGAGTCCGCGCGAGCGCGCTCGATAGTTTGGCATCGGCAGGCCGGGCAAGCGGCTGACCCGGTGGCGATTCGAGCAGCGCGCGCAGGAACGGCAGCAGGTCGATGCGGCCGCGGTCACCGCGCGCGAAGGGAAACCCGCCGTCCGTTCCGAAGGACACGCCCGGCGGAGGCGACGGAAAAGCCACCAACGGGACCCGCACCTGGCCGGCCGGCCCCGAGACGTGGATGCCCGCAGGAGAGACGCCCATCAACGAATTGGGACCGACGTTCTCGATCACGACCGCATTGAAATCGACCGCGCCCTGCCGGATCGGCACGGAGACGTCGGCATCGGCGAACCACAACGCGTCCTTGACGAACGCGTGCACCAGCCCGTCGAGCGTAGCGAGCGCATCGAGCTGCAGCGATTGCGGCGCAGCGCCGGCGTCCATCCCGCCGCGTGGCAGCGCCGCCTGCAGATGCTCGACGACGACGTGCCGCGCCACGAACGAGGTGATGGCTGGGGCCCCTGCGATCGGCGTGACTTCGGCTCGTACGTCCTCGAGCGCCACGCGCTCGATGTCGAGGCGAACGCCGGCCGTCGTCGCGCGTACGCCCTGCAACTCGATCGCGGCGGCCACCAGTGTCACGTGTCCGTCCGGCTGCGCGGTCAGCGAGAGTGCGCGCGTGGTGAAACTGGCGCAGGCGAGCTCCACCCCGGGGATGCGGAGAAACGGGGTGGAAGTGGGCGATGTCGCGTCCATGGCTCGCGATGCGTGAGAGTTCGCAGTATGCGCGATTAGGGGGCCTCGCGAGAACTGTTGCACAATTCACGATCTTCCAAGGGGCATGCTCCCCGCGTCGCGTACTGACGAGGACACATAACCCACATTCCTATGGCCCTCATCCAATACATCACCCAGATCCAGTTCGAGTTCGGCGCCATCGGCCTGCTCGGGCAGCAGTGCGAACGGGTCGGCATCCGCCGTCCGCTGATCGTGACGGACCGCGGCGTGAAGGCGGCCGGCATCATCGACATCGTCCTGGATGCGCTCGCCCATGCGGGCACCGTTGCCCTCTATGACGGCACTCCACCGAACCCCAACGAGGCTGCCGTGCGCGAAGCGGTGCTCGCGTACAAGAGAGGCGATTGCGATGGCATCGTCGCCGTGGGCGGCGGCTCGTCCATCGACCTCGCCAAAGGTGTGGCCGTCTGCGCGACACACGACGGCCCGCTGCAAAGCTTTGCCGTGATCGAAGGCGGGCTCGATCGCATCACCTCCCGCACGGCCCCCGTCATCGCCGTCCCGACGACCGCCGGCACCGGCAGCGAAGTGGGCCGGGGCGCGATCCTCATCCTCGACGATGGTCGCAAGGTCGGCGTGATCTCGCCCTTCGTCGTGCCCAAGGTCGCAATCTGCGACCCTGCGCTGACCCTGGGCCTGCCGCCGGCGCTGACGGCGGCCACGGGGATGGATGCCATCGCGCATTGCATCGAGACCTTCCTGTCGCCCGCCTTCAATCCGCCCGCGGACGGCATCGCGCTCGATGGTCTGCGGCGCGCCTGGCGCTACATCGAGCGCGCGACGCGTGAGCCCTCCAACCGCGACGCGCGGCTCAACATGATGAGCGCGTCGATGCAAGGCGCGCTGGCGTTCCAGAAGGGGCTAGGGTGCGTGCACAGCCTGAGCCACGCGCTCGGCGGCATCGATCCGCGCCTGCATCACGGCACGTTGAACGCAGTCTTCCTGCCGGCCGTGATCGCATTCAACGCGTCGGCCGCGTCGGTGCGCGAGGAGGACAAGCTCGAGCGCATGGCCAAGGCCATGGACCTAGCCAGCGGGGACGAGGTGGGGCCGTCCGTGCGCGCCATGACCGAGCGGCTCGGTTTGCCTACGGGCTTGGCCCAACTGGGTGTGACCCGCGCGATGTTTCCCGACATCATCGGGCGCGCCATGAAGGACCACAGCCATCGGACCAACCCGCGCGATGCGTCCTACGCCGATTACGAAGCGATGCTCGACGCCAGCCTCTAGGAGCAAGCGCGGACGGGCACCGACGATTCTGCGAAGGATGGGGTGGATGCTCGCGCCGGCGCGAGTGTCGCCTTAGGTATTCTCTTTGCTCGTGATTGCCGGTGCCTCAGCTGGAGCGATGTTGTCCCTGGCGTGATGTTCCTGGTGCGGCTTCCGCCCGGGTTGCGGCGTCTCGTCCGCGCCTGCGCCTATATCCGTGCCCTTGTGCTTCTTCTCCTGCTGCACCTTCTTGTCGTGCGCGATGTTTCTTGCGTCGGTCATGGTGGGTCCACTCCAAAACGCTGAGCCTACGCTTGCCGGATCAAGGATCGCGTAGGACAGATGGACGACTGCCGTGCGCAACGCGCTCATTCTTGCGGGCAAGCTCCGCTCGAATGACTACCTGTTCAAGGACGCGCGCCCGCACATTGGTCAGACAATGTCGAATCGGCTTACGTCCGTTCGTCGTAGAGGTAAGGGGCACCCTCAGGCGGGTGTTTCGACCGGTCAACCCAAAGGAGGTCTAGTCATGTCCTACATCGACGGTTTTGTGATCGCGGTTCCAACCGCCAACAGACAGAGATTCATCGAGCACGCGCGTCATTTCGACCCACTCTTTATCGAGTTGGGCGCGATCCGTGTGATCGAGGGATGGGGCGACGATGTCCCAGACGGCAAAGTCACCGACTTCCGTCGTGCGGTCCAAGCCACGGCCGAGGAAAC
>CAZIZD010000352.1:0-4817 GCA_964543615.1 uncultured Alcaligenaceae bacterium
CCGGTTGGTCTTATTCTTAGTGCTCTAAGAATGGAAGCCAACGATACGCAGCCATTCGGACTCTGTCAATCGGTCCGATCTGCGATCGGAACAGAGCCAAGGCGCCCCGGAGCCCCGCGCCGACGGTCACAGGTAAGGGGGTAATAAGGTGGCACCGCGTTTTTGTCGCGGCGCCTCTGGTCGGCCACAAAACCGACGACCCACCGCAGAGTTGCGGTTCGGGTCTGCTCCCGCGCGCTAACTGAACGGCCGACTCCAGCGTCTTGCCGACCGTTGCGCGAGGGTGTGCGCTGGGAATTAGGTGGTAGTAGTTGACTGCGGGCGGAGAATTTCTTCGTCGTTCGCAAGGTTCACGATGATCGCTATGAGGACGTCGCGAGCAGCTGCGACGCGCTTAGCGTCGACACCGGCTATACCAATACGATTCACTTCCTCGGCTAAAGGCACGAGCTTGCGTTTGAGCGCTCGGCCCTTTGGGGTCAGCATCACATGCATGTTCTTGCGATTACCCGGTCGTTGTTCTCTTCGCACGTAGCCGAGTTGCTCCATCGCAGTTACAGCGGCAAACGTGGTCGGTTCCATGACTCCCGCCTCGTCTGATAGCTGCTTCTGCGTGAGGCCATCCTGTTCCCACAGGATGCGCAGGAAGGTCCAATGACCGAACGACACGTCATGCTCACTCAAGCGGATCTGAAGCGACCGTCCAAACGCGCGCGCAGCGTCTCGAACGAGATGAGCCAGACGATCATTGGGCACGGCCTCGAGCCAATGCCGCAACATGCGGTCGGTTTCATTTTTTCCCATGTCGATTGAGCACCTATGCCTTAAACGAGTGATGGAACTTACACCAACGTGTTGAAGTGAGCGAGTGTCGTCGAGTCATTCCATCCCTTCGCAGCACTCCCCGCAGGAAATCAACGAACGCGCGCACCTTGGTCAGCAGGGCGCCGCTGCTCGTCGGCCCGTTGACGAACGTCGCGTCGATCGACTTGCCGCCCGCGCACGCCAAGTGCGCCTTGATCGTCTTCCCAGCTGCCGCCTGTCGCGCGCACGATCCCTCGTAGTACGCTAGGGCGTCGCACGAATTCCCGCCGCGGAACGTGCACGTGCCTCGCTCCTCCGGCGTGTTGCTCGCGCCGACGACCCTGTACGTCCCGCCCGTGATGGTGCAATAGCGCGCCGCGGGTGTCGCGTAGCCTGTCACCTTGATGCCTCCCGTGCGGCATTGACCGCGAAGCATCGCCCACTCCTCGCACTGAAGTTTGTCGGCGAACACGCACACGCCGTACTCCCCGCCCTTCGGATTCTTCTCGATCGTGAGCCTGCCGCCTTTCTTCGCGCAGTTCTGCGACGCAGGATTGGCGAGCGTCGCCTGCGCCGCGGCATCGAACCCCACCCGCGCAACGCAGGCGGCAATCAGCATTCTGAGGACACGCATCGTCGAGGCTCCCGTCGTCGACAGATGCGGCAAGTATCCCTAACTCCGAGGCAGGTGCGCAAGGATGCAGGCCCAGCTCAGACTGAAACCCGCCACTTACAACCGGTAGATGCGTGCAGCGGTGTCGTGCAGCAGCATCCGCCGCTCGTCCGGCGAACGGTCAGCGATCGCGGCAAGAAATGTGGCAAGAATCGTCTCGTACGACGCCACGAGGCTGTCCACCGGGAAATTGCTCGCGAACATGCACCGGTCGGCACCGAAGATCGTGATCGTGTCGCGAATGATGGGAACGTTCGATTCCTGCGTCCATGGAGCCTCGCGCTGTCCGAGTCCCGAGATCTTGATCGCGACGTTGGACCTTTGCGCGACACGTTCCAGCGCGCTTCGCCAACCGGCGAGTCCTTCGGCGCTGCGGTCGCTGGGCAAGCCGGTGTGATTGACGATGACCTGCGTCGCAGGAAAGTCGCGCGCCAGGTCGGCCGCTTGATCGAGGTTCCACCACGGCGCCTGAAGGTCGAACGAGAGCCCGTGGCGTTCCAGGAGCGCGAAGCCCCGTCGCCAGCGCTCGTCGTCCATCGAACCGCGCTGGCCGCGGCGTGCGTCCGACCGCGCCGCACTCGTGACGGGCTTGTGACGTATCCCACGTACCAATGCGTAACTCGCGTGCGCCGCCAGCACCGCCTCGACGTCGCCGCGGTCGAGCGCGGCGTGCGCGACGCATGCCGAGGGCCGCCCCGTTGCTGCTCCCAGTGCCGTCAACCACTTCGTTTCATCGACCGGTGATTCGCGGTGCCATTCGGCCTCGATGTGCACGGTCTTCGTCGGCGCGAACCCGTCGGTGTCGCGCGCGAAATCCGCAGGCAGGTAGTTGCGCTTCAGTGCCGAGTAGTCGCCATAGCGGAACGAGAGCGGCTCCGCATCCTGCAGCCACGGGTAAGGGTTGCGTCCGAGATCCCAAAAATGCTGATGCGCATCGATGAATGGTGAATCGGGTTTCACGCTTTGCTCGCCACGGCGTCCAGATTGGCGAAGTAGCGCTCCATCTTCGCGACATCGACGCTGTCGTCCGGTTCGAAGTTGAGCTCCAGGAAATGCCGTGCACGCTTGCGCATGTCGACGAGCAACACCTCGCGCGCATGGGTCGCAACGATCTGCGCGACTTCGAGCGGCACGACAACGATCCCGTCGTCGTCGCAGCCGACAATATCGCCGGGGCGGACTTGCGCGCCGCCCATGCCGATGCGCGTCTGTGTCTCGATGATCTCGATGCGTCCCGGAATGATCGTGCGCGCCACGCCGCGCGAGCAGATCGGTGTCTGCTGCTCGATCAGCTCCGCGCTGTCCCGACACTGGCCGTCGGTGACGATGCCGACCGCGCCTTTCTGGACAGCGCGCAGCGAGTTCTCCGATCCCCACAAGCCGACAGGCGGCGCGCCACCGGTGTCGACACATACGACGTGACCCGGTTGAAGCTGGTCGTAGAAGCGCCATACGCCGATTCCAACCTCTTTGAACCAGATGTCGTGCGCGTCCACGATCTCCTGCGTCGTCGGAAGCCTCCACATCGGCCGGTTCGCCGGCACGCAACGCACGGTGAACGCTACGCCCCAGAAGCGCGTTCGAGGCGACAGTGCGCGGATCTCCGGCGTGACGAGACCGATGTTCATGTACCCGATACCGTCCAACGCATCGCAGACGTCGGCCACTCGCAGCGGGTCGTAGTAGGGTTTGAGCGAGAACGGGTCCGGGAGTGCGGCGCGCGAGCTTGGGGTCGTCATGATCGAGCCTGGTAAGAGTGGAAGTGTGGTGAGGAAAATCAGTCGTTCGCAGCGTGGCCGCGCTCATAGAGACGGACCAGCGACGCCGGATCGGACATTGCGTGACCGCTGTCGACGTACTGGGCGAAGCGGTCGCGCGCCTGCTGCACGAGGGGAAGGTTGCAGCCGACCTCGCGCGCGAAGTCGGCGACGGCCTTCATGTCCTTGAGGAGCTGCCGCGCGTAGGCCTGCGGCGGATCGAAGTCGCGCTGCTCGATGCGCGGATACAGCTTGCGCAGGAGTGCGCTGTCGGCGAACCCGCCGGCAAGGCACTCGGGCAAGCGCGCCGCGTCGATGCCCGCGGCTTCGGCGAGCACCGCTGCCTCGGTCATGAGCACATAGCCGACGCCGACGATGGCCTGGTTGACGATCTTGGCAGTTTGCCCCGCGCCGATGGATCCCATGCGGGTGACGTTCGTCCCGAGCTCGTCGAGCACGGGTCGCCCGCGCTCGAATGCCGCGGCCTCGCCGCCGGCCATGATCGTAAGCGTGCCTTGGCGGGCCGCCGCCGGGCCGCCGGATACGGGGCAATCGATCCATTGGAGACCGGCCTCGGCGGCTGCGCGCCCGGCGATGTCGCGGGTGGCATCGGGGTCGATCGTCGACAGGTCGATCACGAGCTTGCCTGCCGCTTCGCGCGATGTCGCAAGTCCGCCAGGCCCGAATACGCAGTTGCGCACGGCATCGGTATCGAGCACGCACATCAGCACGATGTCGGACGCGGCCACGACGGCAGCCGGCGACGCCGCTTCGAGGGCGCCATGCGGCGTCACGACATCCAGGCGCGCGCGCTCCAGGTTCCACGCGGTGACCTGCCATCCGCGATCGAGCAGGCGTCGCGTCATCGCCTCGCCCATGATGCCGATGCCGATGAAGCCGAGTCGGGGTCGATCCATGAAGTTTCCTCAGGAAGGCGGCGCCGAGGCGAACCGCGTGGGAACGAGCAGCATCGCGCTGCCCTCGCCGAGTGCGTGCTCGCCGTTCCATCGCGCGCGCTCGGCACGCCGGGCCTCGACGACGCCGGGACGCTGCTCGTAGCGTGACAGCCCTTGCCGACGTTGCTCGAAGTCCGACCAGCCGAGAAGCATGGTGACTCCGGGTGTAGCAGGACCGCCTGCGATGTTGTCGAACACGCCGATCAACGATGCGCCGCAGCCCGCGAGCGCGGGAAGGTCGAGTTCCGCGAGCGCCTCGTGCGCCGCGCCGGTACGTCCGACCGCGATGGGATGCACGCGCACCTCGACCAGCTCTCGCGAGCCGCCGGTGCGCCGCTCCAGCGGTTGTGGGAGCCACGCGTCCGCCGCGGCGAGGAAGCGGAGGTCGTAACGCGTGACCATCTCGCCCGGGCCGTTGGTCCGCGCGCGCAACGCCTGCCATTCGGCATCCGTCGCCAATCCGGCGAACGCCTGCGCGCGCTCTTCCATGGACGACCATCGAAGCAGCCAGACGAACCCCGGCGTCGGGTGACCTGCGACGACCGTCCATTGTCCAAGCCGCGGCGCAAATCGATGGCGCTCGAAGAACGGCACCATGTCCGATCCGATACGGGTGACGAGGTCATC
>CAZIZD010000353.1:0-4815 GCA_964543615.1 uncultured Alcaligenaceae bacterium
GCCAGCCGCCCCGGCGCGCTGCTGCTGGACGGCGGCGACACCTGGCAGGGCTCGGCGACGTCGCTGTGGACGAATGCCCAGGACATGGTGGACGCCTGCAAGCTGCTGGGCGTGGACGTGATGACCGGCCACTGGGAGTTCACCTACGGCATGGAGCGGGTCAAGGAGATCGTCGAGAAGGACTTCAAGGGCAAGGTGGACTTCGTCGCGCAGAACGTCAAGACCAACGACTTCGGCGACCCGGTGTTCAAGCCGTACGTCATCCGCGAGATCAACGGCGTGCCGGTGGCCATCGTCGGCCAGGCGTTTCCCTACACCCCCATCGCCAACCCGCGCTACTTCGTGTCCGAGTGGACCTTCGGCATCCAGGAAGACGAGATGCAGAAGGTCGTCGACGATGCGCGCGCCAAGGGTGCGCGCGTCGTGATCCTGCTCTCGCACAACGGCATGGACGTCGACCTCAAGATGGCGTCGCGCGTCACGGGCATCGACGCGATCCTCGGCGGTCACACGCACGACGGCGTGCCGCAGCCGACGATCGTCACCAACAAGAGCGGCAAGACGCTCGTGACCAACGCCGGCAGCAACGGCAAGTTCGTGGGCGTGCTCGACCTCGACGTGCGCAGCAACCGCGTCGCCGATTTTCGCTACAGGCTCGTGCCCGTGTTCAGCCACCTGCTGCCGCCCGATCCCGGCATGGCGGCGTACATCGCGAGCGTGCGCGCGCCCTACGCCGCGAAGCTCGACGAGAAGCTCGCGGTCACGGAAGGGCTCCTGTACCGGCGCGGCAACTTCAACGGCACGTTCGACCAGCTGATCCTCGACGCGCTCATGGCGGAGAAAAACGCGCCCATCGCCTTCTCACCGGGCTTCCGCTGGGGACAGTCGCTGCTCTCGGGCGAGTCCATCACCATGGACCATCTCATGAGCGAGACGGCCATCACGTATCCCTACGTGACCGTCACGGACATGAGCGCCGAGACGATCAAGGCGATCCTCGAGGACGTCGCCGACAACCTCTTCAATCCCGACCCGTACTACCAGCAGGGCGGGGACATGGTGCGCGTCGGCGGATTGCAGTACACGATCGATCCGCGCGCAACGATGGGCAAGCGCATCACGCGCATGGAACTCGACGGCAAGTCCCTCGACCCCGCGAAGACCTACAAGGTCGCGGGATGGGCGCCGGTGTCGGAGGAAGCGAAGAACGCCGGAGGCGAGCCGGTATGGGACGTGTGCGCGCGTTACATCCGCGCGCAGAAAGTGATCGCGCCGCGCAAGCTCAACGTCCCGAAGATCGAGGGCATGGCAGGCAATCCCGGGATGGCGTAGCCCGCGGCGCGAGGTGCGCATCCGCACCCCCGCCGCGGGCGCGCCGCGGTCAGCGGTCGGTGACGACCTTGAGCTGCAGGGGATTCGGACCGCCGGCAACGGAGCCGATGGCCAGTGCCGTGTAGATCTAGCTCGTCTCCATCTAAATAATAAACCGCAGCACGACCGTCGACGTGCCGGCGACCCGCACTTCCACGTTGTAGTTGCCCGATGCCACCGTCAGGTAGTCCGATGCGGTGCGGAACGGCACGTTCGAGAGCACGCGATTCCCGGCAACGAGCACGTCGACGTTCGGCGCGTCGGGGGACGCATGGATTACCCGCAGCTTGGACCTGTTCGCGGCGGGCAACACGAGGTTGTCGGTCACGACCAGCGGCGCGATGTTGGCGAGGAAGCCCGTGGCCAGCACCGTGTACGCCTGCGATCCCTTGAAGGGCACGTCGGCATTGATCACCGTGACGGCCGTGCCGGCCGCGTTCACCTTGAGGTTGTAGGTGGCGGCGGGCAGCTCGAGGTAGGACGAGACCGCCGGGTAGGGTACGTCGCGCAGCACCACCGCGTTGTCGACGAGGATGTCCACGGCCGGGGCGTCGGGCGACGCGTGCACGACCCGCACTTGAGCACGAATGTCGTTCAGCTCGATCGCCGCGCCGGCCGCCGGCAACGCGACCAGCGAGATGGGCGATGCGCCGGCGTTCTGGTCGACGGCCACCGCCAGCAGGTCCTGCCCGGCGGTCAGCGCGATCTTCCCGGTGTCGAAGACCGGCGTACGCGATCCTGTCGCCGTCACCCGGATGCGGTAATCGCCGGCGGGGACGGGCAGCGCGGCGGAGACGCCCTTGAACGGAACGTTGGTCAGGGTCGGCGACGCGGTTGCGATGTTGGCGTCGACGGCCGTGACGTAGACGTCGACGGCAGGCGCGCTCGGCGCGCCGTGCACGACGCGAAGACGCGCGTTGCCCGCGGGCACCGGGGTGGTGACGTCCTCGATGAGGAGCGGCTCGATCGAGGCGACCTTGTTGGCCGCGATCAGCGTGTACGACTTGTCCGCGGCGAGGAACGGCGTGGCCGCGATCGCGGCGGTCTGGGTGCCCGTGACGTTGACCCGGATGTCGACGTCGCCCGCCGTCACGCTGCGATAGGACGTGGCGGCCTTGAACGGCACGTTGGTTGCCCACGTGGCGCCGCGGACGACGATGTCGACGTTCGGGGCATCCGGCGAGGCATGGAGCACGCGCAGGTTGGCGTTCAACGGACCGTCCGAGCCGCCGCCGCCGCAGGCGGTCAGGACCGCGGAAGCGGCGAGTGCCGAGAGAAGGAGCGCAAGCCTTCGATTCATGAACGGGATCTCCTGATGTGCGGGTTTTCCGCCGTGGACCGATCCACGGCGGCGCCGGCGGACCAACGCATTGCGTGGCCGGCGGATCAAGGGCAAATACTGGGTTAGATTGTCCAGGTAATCAACTGGACAAAGCATGGACAAAAAGTTCGGTGGCCCTCGACCCCGGCGTCTCGTCCGCGCGGTCGCGTGGGGCGACGGCGCCTTCAGTCCCGGCGCAGCTCGCCGATCGGGCGCTCCAGCAGGGCTTCGACGGCCGCTCCGTCCCGTTTGAGCGCGTCGAATTCGGCCTCGAGCGACTCGGCCGACTGACCGCTGGTCCTCGACAGCACGCGCGCCAGGCCCGGCGACATGTCCCGCCGCTTCATGAGGCCCTGCAGGCCGGACATCGCGGTATCGGTGAGCGCGCGCAGGGCCACGAATGTCCCGACGAGCCCCCACGGCGATCCCGTCATGCCCATGACGGGCAGCCCGAAGATGAGGCCGAGCTGCGTCACCAGCACGCGCAGCTGCACCTCGCCGATGGCGCGGCCGAGCTGCGCGAAGCTCCATCCACGCAGGCGCGGCAGGTCCCAAAGGAGAAACGTTCCCTGCACGAAGATGGCGTAGTTGAGCGCCACCCGGGCCTCTTCCCACGTGACGGGGCCCGCGACCTTGAACAGGAACACGAGCAGGAGGACGAAGACACCGTGCGCTATCGTGAAGATCACGGTGATCCCGAGGAAGCCCTTCAGGAAATCGTTCTCGCCTCCGAGCGCGTGCTGCACCGTGGCGGCGGTCGCATCCTTGTGAGAGGCCACGGTCGCGGACACGTAGTGTCCTGCCCGTCGGGTCGCGCGGCGGTGAAGAACGATGCGGATCGCGCCCGTCGCGACCATCAGCACCGTCTCGAACCAGTACAGGAGCAGCAGGATCGCGGGCGAGCCGCCGGTATAGATCACCGCCGCGAGCGGGATGCCGTTCATCAGCAGCGCGTAAGCGAGCGCGGCGGCGAAACCCATCACGACCCTCCCCGGGGCGAATGCGCTATGCGGCTTCCGAGCGCTACTTCAACGTGACGCGGGCGAACTTGCGCTTGCCCGCCTGCACGACCGCGGTCGCGCCGCGTGGGAGCACGAGCCCCTTGTCGGCGACGACGGTGCCGTCGACCTTGAGGCCGCGCTGCGCGATGAGCCGCAGCGCTTCGGACGTCGACTCGACGAGGCCTGCCTGCTTGGCAACCTGCGCGATCGGCAGTCCGGCGCCGCCCGCGTCGAGCGACACTTCGGGCATGTCCTCGGGCATCGCGCCATCCCGGAAGCGCGCCTCGAACTCCGCGAGCGCGGCCTCGGCAGCCGCGCGCGAGTGGAACCGCGTGACGATCTCCTGCGCCAGCATCACCTTGGCGTCGCGCGGATTGCGCCCGCCCTCGCATTCGGTCTTGAGCTTCGCGATGTCCGTCATCGTGCGGAACGACAGGAGCTCGTAGTAACGCCACATGAGCGTGTCCGAAATGGACATGAGCTTGCCGAACATCGAGCTCGCGTTCTCGGTGATGCCGATGTAGTTGCCCTTCGATTTCGACATCTTGTCCACACCGTCGAGCCCCTCGAGGAGGGGCATGGTGAGGATGCACTGCGGCTCCTGGCCGTAGTGACGCTGCAGCTCGCGCCCGACGAGCAGGTTGAATTTCTGGTCGGTGCCGCCGAGCTCGATGTCCGAGTGCAGCGCCACGGAGTCGTAGCCCTGCATGAGCGGGTAGAGGAACTCGTGAACCGCGATGGGCTGCTGGCCGGCGAAGCGCTTCGCGAAATCGTCGCGCTCGAGCATGCGCGCCACGGTGTACTTCGCCGCGAGCTTGATCATGCCCGCCGCGCCGAGCGGATCGCTCCACTCGGAGTTGTAGCGGATCTCGGTGCGCGCGGGGTCGAGCACCTTCGACGCCTGCGCGTGGTACGTCTTGGCGTTGGCCTCGATCTGCTCGCGCGACAGCGGCGGGCGCATGTCGTTGCGGCCCGAAGGGTCGCCGATCATCGACGTGAAGTCGCCGATGAGGAAGATCACCTGATGCCCCAGGTCCTGCATCTGGCGCATCTTGTTGAGCACGACGGTGTGCCCGAGGTGGATGTCCGGGGCGGTCGGGTCGAGCCCGAGCTTGATGCGCA
>CAZIZD010000354.1:0-3361 GCA_964543615.1 uncultured Alcaligenaceae bacterium
GCTACTGCGATTGCGGCACGCCGCTCGGCGCGCTGGCGCGCGATCGCGACTCGGCGACCGACTGGTCCGCACACGAACGGCGACTGCTCGCCAGGGGCTGGACCAGGGCGAAGGTGGCTCGTGCGATGGCCCAGAAGCAGGAACGCGCTCGCGCGGCTCTCGAGGCACGTGCAGCCAGCAATGCGGCCGCGTCGCTCCCATGGGTGGGCTTCATCCGCGCCGTGCTTTCGTCGGGAAGGACGTCGCACCTCGGGCTGCTGCTGCACTGGTACAGCGGCGGCCTCGATGAGCGGATCGAACTGTCGGGTCGTGAGACGATGGCTGCGTCCGAGCTCACCGAGGAGGCGCTCGGGCGGCTCGATGAAGATGTCCTCCATGTTTTCCGTCAATGACGACGCGCTGCTTCGGCAGCACGGTTGCCGATGCAAGGCTGCTGCACGCTGAGACCGAACACGGGAACACCTTCCGCACATGCCGTTGCAGAACCGCGTCGATCCCTGGGGCCGCCTCGTGGCAGTGCCCGAGCGCGGCGCGTGGCTCGGCAACCGCGGTTGCCTCGTCGACGATCGCCGCAACATCGTGCGGCAGTGGCGCCTCGAGGCGTGGATCACGTGCACGCTCGAGTACAAGGGCAAGCGGCGCGAGGTGTTCGCGCCGAAGACCTGGACCGAACTGTTCTTCCTCGACGAGGCCACGGCGTTCGCGGCGGGCCACCGCCCGTGCGCGTTCTGTCGCAGGCAACGCTATGTCGAGTTCAAGTCGGCGTGGCTCGCGGCAAACCCGGATCGGGTGGCGGCGAATCCGCCGGTCGCCGAAATCGATCGCGTCCTGCACCGCGAACGCATCGCCCGCGGTGGCGGGAAGCAGACCTCGCGCATGCCGTACGGAGACCTGCCGGTCGGTACGTTCATCGAGTGGCAGGGCGATGCACACGTCGTGCTGCACGGGGCGCTCGCGCGGTGGTCGTTCGGCGGCTACGCGCAGGCGGACGCACCAGCAGCAGCCGAGAGGGTATCGGTGCTCACGCCGCCTTCCGTCGTGCGCATGTTTCGGGCAGGCTTCCGGCCACAGATCGATGAATCCGCGAGAACTGGCTGAGGCCTGTCCTGACGCATGTCGATGTCGCGCCTGTCGTGCCCACGCTGCAACGCCGCCATCACCGAGGCGGCGTTGTTGCCACATCTTCCCGGAGGCGAGTCGGCGAGCCGCGCGCTGACCAGGCGCTATTGCGCCGCCTGCGGCGCCGAGCTGCGGCTCGAATTGCCGGTGCGCTGGTGGCATGCATTGATCGCCACGGCGCCGTTCGTGGTCATCTGGTTGAAGCCGCGCTTCCTGGCGATGGGCATGCCCGCGTGGGCCTACCCCGCATCGCTCCTGCTGCTGCTAGCCGTGTTCATGTGGTCGCTGCAGCGCGCGAAGCGGCTCGTCCTCGTCGAGGACGAGGTGCGGAATACCTGATTCTTCGTCACCGGGGGCCGTGGTTGGACAAGCAGACCGTCGTTCCGTTCGTGTTCGCCGCCGTGTTCGCGGCCGTGATCGGTTTCATGCTCATCCGGTTCATGCGCTACGGGTTCAAGGGCGCGATGTTCGGCGCGCGCGTGGAGCGCGCCGTCGGCGAAGCCAATGCGACGACGTCGGGCCCGATCTCGACCGTCCTCAGGGTGCACGTCCTCGAACGCGGCGATCCGGATCGCGCGGTCGGCATCGAGCTCGTCACGAAGGCCCTCCTGGGCTACTCCATGGTGCCGGTCACGCTGTCGCTTTCCGAGGCACGCAAGCTCGCGGCGCTGCTGCAGTCCGCCGTCCAGTAGCGGCGCGCATGGACGGCATGAAGGAGTGAAGACTCTCGCGCTCGGCCTGATCGCCGGCTACCGGCGGTTCCTTTCGCCGCACAAGGGCTATTGCTGCGCGTACCGCGCGCACACGGCGAGCGCGAGCTGCTCGGCGCTGGGCTACCGCGCCGTCCGGATGCACGGCGTCGTCGCGGGGCTGGCCATCCTCCGCGAGCGCGTGTTCCTGTGCGGCGTCGCGCATCGCCGCTACGGCCAGAAGCGCCGACGACCGCCGCTCGCGCAGCGCGGTGATTGCGACATCGGCTGTGCGGACCTGCCGTTCGATGGCGACTGCGGCGGTGGGCACGGCCATTCATGCATCGGCGACCTGGCGAACTGCGGCGGCTGCGACTGGACTTCGGGAAACGAGACGAAGCGCCCGCGCAAGCGCAGGAAGGGTCGGGGTGAGCAGGAAGTCCACCTGCCCGCTGCGCGCCGGGACAGTCGCGGCTCGACGCATTAACATCCCGCAACCCGTTGCAGGCGAGGAAAAGCATGTCCATCCGAACCGGACGCTGTCTCTGCGGTGCGGTGACTTTCTCGATCGCGGCCGAGCCGCTGGTCGTACGCGTCTGCTGGTGCCACGACTGCCAGCACATCTCCGGCAACGGCACCGTGAACATGATGGTGGCCGCGGACTCGCTGTCGCACACGGGCACGCTCGCCGAGTTCACGAAGCCGGCGGACAGCGGCAACGTGATCACGCGGCAGTTCTGCCCTTCGTGCGGCGTGCACCTGTTCGCGCGCTCCGACGCCAGGCCGCAGTTCCGCGTGGTGCGCGTGGGCAACCTCGACGACCCGTCTTCGGTGTCGCCCACGATCAACATCTGGGCGAGCAGCGCGCCGCGCTGGGCGTGCCTCGACCAGTCGTTGCAGCAGGCCGACGGCCAGCCGGCGCCGCCGCCCGCGGCGGTCGCGCCGAGCGCTCGTTGACGAGCACCGTCATGGCTACCCGCAGCCTGGCGCACGGAACGGTGCACAAGCTTCCGGCCGATTTCCGCAAGGCGATCGCCGCCGACACGACGGCGACCACGCTCTGGGGCGACATCACGCCGCTCGCGCGCAACGAATGGATCTGCTGGGTCACGTCGCCGAAGCAGGAAGCGACGCGCGTGAAGCGCATCGAAGTCGGGATCGACAAGATGCGCAACGGCATGCGGCGGCCGTGCTGCTGGCCGGGGTGTCCGCATCGATGAACGTGTCGGCGGTATCGTTGTTGCTGACGGCGATGGGTGCCTATTGCATCGTCGCCGCGGCGTTCGACTGGGACTTCTTCATGGAACATCCCAAGGCGTCGCTCTTCGTGAACGTGCTCGGGCGACAGCGGGCCCGCGTCTTCTACGTCCTGTTCGGCGCGGCCATCATCGTGGCGGCGTTCACGGTCCCCTGGCTTCGCGCCTGAATCGACCGAGGCACGCATGGACATCGCACATCCCGGCACTCTGGTCGTTCCGATGGGCGTCGCCGCGCTCGTGGGTTGGCGCGTATACCGCCGCATCAAGCGCTTCGTGGGTCGCCAGCGCCTGTCG
>CAZIZD010000354.1:3371-4802 GCA_964543615.1 uncultured Alcaligenaceae bacterium
GGCCGTGGCTCACGGTCGTCTTCTTTCCGTTGCTCGTTGCGTTGTTGTTCGCCGGCGTCTTCAGGCAGCCGTCGGTTGCGCTCGCACTGGCTGCGGGCGTGGTGATCGGCATTGCGCTGGGCGTATACGGCATCCGCGTGACGAAGTTCGAGCAGGCGCCGGAGGGATTGTTCTACACGCCGAACGCGCACCTCGGCATCGCGTTGTCGCTGCTGTTCGTGGGGCGCATGGCATATCGGCTGATGCAGCTTTACCTGATGCCGGCGGCCGCGCAGCAGGGCGCCGCCGCGTTCGGCAAGAGCCCCGTGACGCTGCTGATCTTCGGCACGCTCGCCGGCTACTACGTCGCGTACGCGATCGGCTTGCTGCGCTGGAAGCACCGCGCGGCCCTCACGCAGTAGCGGGGCATGCGCAAGCACGGCACCGTCACGCGCTGGAACGACGACCGCGGTTTCGGGTTCATCGAACCCGCGGGCGGCGGGCCCGAAGTATTCGTGCACGTCTCCGCGTTCCCGAAGGGCGCTCGTCCGTCGAACGGTGAGCTCGTTTCCTACGAGGTGGACACCGTGCGCGGTCGACCACAGGCGGTGCGCCTCGCCCGCACGGCGCACGCGCCGCGCGCGTTACGCAGCTACGAACCACGACCCGGGCCGCAGAGCGCTCGGCGATCGCTCGCGTGGAGACTTCTGCCGGTGACGGTAGTGTTCGCCATCGTGGCCGTCGTCACCGCCACCCAGCGCACGAGTGAGCACCGCGTGGCACCCGCAGCGTCGGTCACGATGGCACCAGCCACCGTGACGCCGGACGCTCGTCCCACATACCAGTGCGATGGCCGGACCAGCTGCGGCCAGATGCACTCCTGCGACGAGGCGACCTTCTTCCTCGCGAGCTGTCCCGGCACGCAGATGGATGGCGACCACGACGGCATTCCCTGCGAAGACCAGTGGTGTCGCTGAGCCAGCCCGACGGGGACGCCGACTCGAACACCGCGCGCTGCGCCGCGAGGTAGACCTGATGGGCCGGCTGCGCCGCGCCGCGCGCAATGCAGGCGGGCAGGGGTTGGGAATTCCTCGGGCAGCCCCGAAGCTTCGAGCCGGCGCAGCACGGTCGCCATCACGAGGTCGCCGACGCTGAACGCGCCGACGAGCCACTCGGCGTCGTCGAGGTGCGCGGCGAGCTCGCTCAGCCGCGTGCGCATTCGCTCGTCGAGGATCGGGAGTCGCCCTGCATACCAGGGCTCGTCGCGCTCGAGCAGGAACTCCATCGATCGCTCGATGATCGCCGGTTCGGCGAACCGTCTCGCGATGCGGTCGACGAGATTCCCTTCGAGCGCAGCATTCCCCACCTGCGGCGATGCGTCGCGAAGCTGCCGGCCCTGGAGCCGTCCGGCCAGGCGGCGAAAGGGCCGACCGGGACGCTCGAGCGGCGCGA
>CAZIZD010000355.1:0-4798 GCA_964543615.1 uncultured Alcaligenaceae bacterium
CGGGATACTTCTGCGCGAGCGCGTGCGGCGCCACCGCTGCCGCGGCGAGCAGCAGGACGGCGCCGAGCGACGCGAATCGCCGGAAACGATTCATGCGAGCCTCCTCGAGTGTCCGCCGGGATGTGGAACGTCGTTGTTCCGGCGTGGGAGGATGCAGTTTAGCGCGGCTCGGCGCGGCGATTCAAATCACACACTCGACGATCTCGCGAGGTTCAGTCCAGCAATCCCGCCTTGCGCAGCGCAGGGATCACCTTGGTTTCGATGTAGGCCCTGCGCGCCGGCGTGCGCGCGTCGGCGCGCATTGCTTCTGCGTCGAGCATCTGGTCGGGAACGAGCTTGCGATACGCCTCCGCCTCGGCACGCGCCTTCACCAGGTCCCCGTCGAGTGCGTAGGCCATGGCGAGGAAGTAGCGCGCGCGGGCCGCCGTGGGCCTCGCGGCCGTGACCTTTCCGCACGATTCGATGGCCGCCTTGTAGTTGCCGGCGCCGAACTGCGCGGCGCACAGGTTCAACGGGAAGACCTGGCCGCCCGCGTCGACCTTGGGCGTGAGGTCGACCGCGCGCGAGATGAGCTCGACCGCCTTGTCGAAGTCGCCGTCGCGCATGTAGCTCGAACCCAGCACGTTGTACGGATACGCCCACTTCGGCCGCAGCCGCACCAGTTCCTCGGCCGCCCGCCGCTCGCCGGCCGGATCGCCGTGACTGCGCGCGTGGAACGCCACGATCCGGTAATACTCGGGATTGCCGGGGTCCGCGGCGTGCGCCTTCTCGGCGAGCCCCATGGCCTCGCGCCACTTCTGTTCCCGCACCTCCTGCGTCAACGGGCCGCCATAGTTGTTGACCTCGAACGCGAGCGTGGACGCGAGCTCCATCGTGGCCCTGGGATGGCCGGGCTGGAGTTCCAGTGCCTTTCGATACAGTGCTTCCGCCTGCTCCAGCGCCCCGATCGATGGCTTGCCGTTGCCGAGTGCGCGGGCCCGCAGGATGAGGTCGACGACCGTGGGATTGCCTGCCTGCGACGCGCTCTTCTGCGCGGCGTCGAACAGGATTTCGCGTCCCATCGTGTTCGCGATCTTGGCGGTGAGCCGGTCCTGCAGCGCGAAGAGGTCGGCGTCGTCGCCCTCGAAGCTGTCCGACCAGAGCTGGGCGTTGGACACGGCGTCGGCGAGCTGTGCGGCGACCCGGACCCGCTTGCCGCTGCGCTGCACGTTGCCCTGGAGGACGTAGCGCACGCCGAGCGCGCTGCCGATCTGCTGCGCGGTGAGGGACTTTCCCTTGTACGACTGCGCGGTGGCGGAATCCACGACGACCGCATCCTCGATCTGCGAGATGTCCGACGTGAGCGTCGCGGTGAGTCCTTCGGCGAAGTAGTCCTGGCTCGCGTCGCCGGTGAGATTCGCGAAGGGCAGCACGACGATCGAAAGAGGCGCGCTGGCGGACGCGCCCGCGGCCGCACCGCTGCCAGTGCGATGCGCATTCCAATACACGAGCGCGGACCCCGCCACCGCGATGGCGAGCACGCCCGCGATCGCGAGCATGCGGCGCGTGCCGCGGACGGAGCGCCTCACGACTCGCGGCGCGGCAGTTTCGCCGAGATCGATGCGGTACACGTCGACGGGACGCGCGATGTTCTTGACCTGCTTCGCCCCCAGTTCGTCGAACGCGAAGTCGAGCTTGTCGAGCACGTGGTCGCGCACGCCGCGGCTCACGCAGATGCCGCCCGGCTCCGCGATGCCTTCGAGCCGCGCCGCGACGTTGACCCCGTCGCCGTGAATGTCGTCGCCGTCGATGATGATGTCGCCGACGTTGATGCCGATGCGGAAGAGAATCTGGCGGTCGGCCGGCACGTCCGCGTTGCGCTCGTGCATGCCGCGCTGCACGTCGACGGCGCAGCGCACCGCGTCGACGACGCTCGGGAACTCGAGCAGAAGTCCGTCGCCCATCGACTTGACGGTGCGTCCGCCGTACTCCGCGATCTTGGGATCGATGAGGTCGCGCAGGTGCGCCTTGAGGGTCGCGAGCGTGCCGCTCTCGTCGAGGCCCATGAGGCGGGAGTACCCCGCCACATCGGCCGCGACGATGGCCGTCAGGCGGCGTTGCTCGCGTGCCACGATTGGATCCGTCCCCTCGAATCGAAACCAGCGGACGGACTATAGCGCAGCACGTCGACCGGATCTTGCGCGCGCGATCTCGGTACAATCGACGTGGCATATCCGCTGCCCGGCGGCGTTCCATCATTCGTCATTGCATGTCAAGGATCCGCACATCTCTGCGCGTCGCCTGGACCGTCGCCGTTCTGGCGCTCCTGTGCGCCTGCGCGACGGCGCCGCCTCGCCTCCCTCCGCCGCCCGTCCTGCCCGGCCAGGAGGCGGTGATCCCCGGGATGCCCGGTGCACGCTACTGGGGCGACGCTCCACCTTCCGGATTCGACCGCTGGCTCGCACTGCCCGACGCCGAGCTGGCCGCCGCCTACGGCGACATCATGCGCCGGCCGCACCATTACCTCGCGCTGTCGGGAGGCGGAAGCGACGGCGCGTACGGGGCCGGCATCCTCGCCGGCTGGACGGCGCACGGTACGCGTCCCGAGTTCACGATCGTGACGGGCATCAGCACCGGTGCGCTGATCGCGCCATTCGCGTTCCTTGGCTCGAAGTACGATGCGACGTTGCGCAACCTGTACACGAGCTCGTCCACGGCCTCGGTTGCGGAGGCGCGCGGCCTGCTCGACATCCTGCGCAACGATGCTGCGGCAAACTCGGGTCCGCTGAAGCGGCTGATCGAGCAGAACATCGACGAGAACGTCGTGCGGGAGCTGGCCGTGGAGCACCGGCGCGGCCGCTCGTTGCTCGTGGGAACGACCAATCTGGACGTGGCGCGGCCCGTCACGTGGAACCTCACGCGAATCGCCGCCAGCGGTTCGCCGGACGCGCTGAAGCTCATCCGCGACGTGGTGCTGGCATCGGCCTCGATACCGGGCATCTTTCCTCCGGTCATGATCGAGGTCGAAGTGGCCGGCGCTCGTTACGAAGAGATGCACGTCGACGGCGGCGTAACGTCGCAGGTGTTCGTCTATCCCGCGGGCCTCGACTGGGCCAAGGTGCGGCAGCGGCTGGGCGTGCAGGGCGCGCCCTCGCTCTACGTCATCGACAACGCGAGAGTGATGCTCTTGCCCGAGGCCGTGGAGCGCAGGATCGTGCCGATCCTCATGCGTTCCGTGGATTCGTTGATCCGGACGCAGGGCATCGGCAACCTGGCGGAAATCTATTACCTCGCTCGGCGCGACGACGTCGCATTCAACCTCGCCTTCATCCCCGCCACCTTCGCGGAACAGCCCACCGAGAAGTTCGATCCGGTCTACATGCGCAAGCTGTACGAACTCGGCTTCGACAACGCAAGGCGCGGGTATCCTTGGACGACCGGGCCCATGCCGGCGCGCCAGGCAATGCGGGAGAGACCTCGGGACAACGCCCCATGAACACCGCCATCATCAGCGCCCTCGCGGCGATCCTCGGTTCCGTCGTCGGCGGCACCGCAACGATCCTCACCGCGTGGCTGACCCAGCGATTCCAGTCCAGGCGCGAGTTTGCGCGAGCGGAAGGGCAGAAGAAGGAGGCGCTCTACGGCGAGTTCATCGCGGAGTGCTCGAAGCTCCTGATCGACTCGCTCGACCACAACCTCGAAAGTCCCGAGGTACTGGTGCGGGTGTATGCGCTCATCAACCGCATCCGGCTCGCTTCTTCGGATGCGGTGGTGACCGCTGCGGAAGGGGCCGTGCAGAAGATCATGCAGCGGTACGCACAGCCCAACCTCAGTCCCGAGGAGATCCGCTCGCTCGCGCTCACGCACGCCGCCGCCGATCCCTTGAAAGCGTTCAGCGACGCCTGCCGCGCGGAGCTTCGTCAGCTCGCGTACGCATGAGGACGCATCAGTCGGCGTACTGCCCCGCCGCCTTGATGATCGGGCCCCAGCGCTGCACTTCGCTCTTCATGCGCTCGGACAGTGCCGCGGACGTCGCGGCCGCAGGCCCCACGGGAACCGCGCCAAGGTCGGTGAACCGCTGGACCACCGAAGGATCCTTCACCGCCACCTGCAGCGCCTTCGAGAGCTCGTCGACGATGGGCTTGGGCGTGCCCTTGGGGGCCCACAGCCCGTGCCACGCGGAGAGCTCGAAGTTCTTGAGGCCGAGCTCGTTCAGGGTCGGCACGTCCTTGAGCGCGGGCAACCGCTCCATGGTCGTGACCGCGTAGACGTTGATCTTGCCCGCATCGATCTGCGACTTGGTGTTGGTCACCTGGTCGCACATGACGTCGATCTGGCCGCCAAGCAGGTCGTTCATCGCGGGCGCCGTGCCCTTGTACGGCACCGGCGTGAGCTCGGTCCCGATCGCCGACATGAAGAGCAGGCCGCAAAGGTGCGACGCCGAGCCGACACCCGCGTTGCCGATGGTCACGTCCTTGCCCCTCGACTTGATCCAGGCGAGGAGCTCCTTGAAGTCCTTGGCCGGAACGCCCTTCTTCGTCACCAGCGTCATCGGCACGTCGTTGATGAGGCCGATGGTCTCGAAGTCGTTGATGACGTCGAACGGAAGCTTGCGGTACAGCGCGGGCCAGGTCGAGTTGGCGATGTGATAGAGGTAGAGCGTGTAGCCGTCGGGTGCCGCGCGCGCCACGCGTGCCGCGCCGATGGTGCCGCCGGCACCGCCCTGGTTCTCGATGACGACGGTGCCCTTCGCCTCGCGCGCGATCACCGGCGCGACCACGCGCGCGACGACATCCGAGGGTCCTCCCGCGGCCGCGGG
>CAZIZD010000356.1:0-4793 GCA_964543615.1 uncultured Alcaligenaceae bacterium
GTTCGACCGGTCGCCCCAAGGGAGTGATGCATGCGCATCACGACATGCTGGCGGCCAACGTGTTCGCGCAGGCCGAGGCGCTCGCCTTCGGCAAGACGGCGGAGCAGGTCAAGGCGGAAGGCACGCCCGACTGGCTCGTGCCGCACCGCGTGTTCGACGGCAACCGGCCCTCCAACGTGATGATGCTCGACCGCCTCGACCCCGCGTCGCTCGGCCGGCTCGTCGCACTCTACGAGCACAGCGTGTTCACGCAGGGCACCGTGTGGGACATCGACTCGTTCGACCAGTGGGGCGTGGAGCTCGGCAAGGTCCTCGCCCAGCGGATCATTCCGGAGCTCTCCAACACGAGCGCGCTCGCGCACGACAGCTCCACCTCAGCGCTGATCCAGCGCTATCGCCAGCGCCGGTGACCGTCGCGATCGCGCGCCGGCCCCGCATCGCACCGTATTCAACGCAGAAGGAAACGTCATGCAACTCGGAATGATCGGACTGGGCCGCATGGGCGCCAACATGGTCCGCCGCCTCATGCGGGACGGCCATCAGTGCGTCGTGTTCGACATGTTCCCCAAGGCGGTCGAGGCCCTCGTCGCCGAGAAGGCGACCGGCGCTTCCTCGATGCAGGACTTCGTGAGCAAGCTCGCGAAGCCGCGCAGCGTGTGGCTCATGGTGCCGGCGGCGGTCGTCGATTCGACCATCCAGCAGCTGTTGCCGCTGCTGGAGCCCGGCGACACCATCATCGACGGCGGCAACTCCTACTACATCGACGACATCCGCCGCAGCGAGGAGCTCGCGCCCTCCAGGATCGACTACGTCGACGTGGGGACGAGCGGCGGCGTGTGGGGCCTCGATCGCGGCTACTGCATGATGATCGGCGGCCCCGTCGAGACCGTGCAACGCCTCGATCCCATCTTCAGGTCGCTGGCCCCCGGCATCGGCAGCATCGACCGCACGGCGGGACGCGACAAGGCCGGCGGCACGTCGGAGCTGGGGTATCTCCACTGCGGACCCAGCGGGGCCGGTCACTTCGTGAAGATGGTGCACAACGGCATCGAGTACGGACTCATGGCCGCGTACGCCGAGGGCCTGGGCATCCTCAAGTCGGCCAACGTCGGCAAGCAGACGCATGCCGTCGACGCCGAGACCACGCCGCTGCGCGATCCCGCGCACTACCAGTACGACATCAACATCGCCGACGTGGCGGAGGTGTGGCGGCGCGGCAGCGTGATTGCGTCGTGGCTTCTCGACCTCACGGCCGCAGCACTGATCAAGGACCCGTCGCTCGCCAGTTTCGAAGGACGCGTGTCCGACTCGGGCGAGGGCCGCTGGACCATCAAGGCCGCGATCGACGAGGCCGTGCCCGCGCCGGTGCTCACGGCCGCCCTGTACGAGCGCTTCAGCTCGCGCGGCGAGGCGGACTTCCAGAACAAGGTGCTGTCCGCGATGCGCTTCGGGTTCGGCGGGCATCTCGAGAAGAAGTCCTGAAGAGCCACGCATGAGCGACAAGACTCCGTCCGACGCGCTGGTCTTCTTTGGCGCCACCGGCGATCTCGCCTACAAGAAGATCTTTCCGTCGCTGCAGGCGATGATCAAGCGCGGGAGCCTCGACGTTCCCGTGATCGGCGTTGCGAAGCAGGGCTGGACGCTCGACCAGCTGCGCGAGCGCGCACGCAAGAGCCTGACCGAGCACGGAGGACTCGACGACGCCGCGTTCGCCAAGCTCTTGTCGCTCCTGCGGTACGTCGACGGCGACTACGGCGACGGCGCGACCTTCGACGAGCTTCGCAAGCAGCTGGGCAACGCGCAGCATCCCGCGCACTACCTCGCCATCCCGCCGGTGCTGTTCGGCACCGTGGTCGAGCAGCTCGCGAAGGCGGGTTGCACGCACGGCGCGCGAGTGATCGTCGAGAAGCCGTTTGGCCACGACCTCGCGAGCGCGCAGAAGCTCAACGCGATCCTGCACAGCGTGTTCGACGAGACCCACGTCTTCCGCATCGACCACTACCTGGGCAAGCGGCCGGTGCACAACATGCTCTTCTTCCGCTTCGCCAACGCGTTCCTCGAGCCGCTCTGGAATCGCGAGCACATCGAGAGCGTGCAGATCACCATGGCCGAGAGCTTCGGCGTGCAGGGACGCGGCAAGTTCTACGACGCGACCGGCACCATCCGCGACGTCGTGCAGAACCACCTGTTCCAGGTCCTGTGCAACCTCGCGATGGAGCCTCCGGTGCGCACCGACAGCGAGACGCTGCGCGACGAGAAGGTGAAGGTCCTGAAGTCGATCCGCACGCTCGCGCCGGAAGACGTACTGCGCGGACAGTTCGACGGCTACCTGCAGGAGCCCGGCGTCGCGGCGGGCTCGCGGACCGAGACGTTCGCGCAGGTCAGGCTCACTCTCGACTCGTGGCGCTGGGAAGGCGTGCCGTTCTACATTCGGGCGGGCAAGAACCTTCCCGTGACGTGCACCGAGGTGATGGCGCGCTTCCGTCATCCGCCCGCGGTGTTCGCGTCCTGCGCGGCGCCGTGCAATCACGTGCGCTTTCGCATCAGCCCCGACGTCGAGATCGCGCTTGGGGCGACGGTCATGGACCAGAAGGAGCGCTTCGTCGGCAGCCCGATGGAGCTCCTCGCCGCGCATCATCCGACCGCCGACGAGATGGACGCGTACGAGCGCGTGCTGGGGGACGCGATGGCGGGCGACGCCACGATCTTCGCGCGCGAGGACTACGTGGAGGAGGCGTGGCGCATCGTCGACCCCGTGATCGCGGCGACCACGCCCGTGTATCCGTACGCCCCCGGGCAGTGGGGGCCGAAGGAATCCGATCGCATCGTGCCGCCGGGTGGGTGGGACGATCCCGTCCTCAACCCCGGCAACAGCTTCTAGCGTTCGCGCCGCGACGATGCAGGTCGAAGTTCTCGCCGATGCCGCCGCGGTAGCACGATCCGCCGCGCAGTTCATCGCGGCCCGCGCGGGCGAGGCCATCGCGGCGCGCGGGCGCATGAGCCTTGCCGTGAGCGGCGGTCGCACGCCGTGGGCGATGCTGCGCGAGCTCGCCACCCTGCCGCTCGACTGGACCAACGTCGTGCTGTTCCAGGTCGACGAGCGGGTGGCGCCGCCCGGCGACGATTCGCGCAATCTCACGCACATCCGCGAGAGCCTCCTCGATCGCGTGCCGATTCCGCGCGGGAACGTGCATGCCATGCCGGTCGAGCAGAACGATCTGGTGGCCGCGGCCGCGCAGTACGCGCAGTCGCTTGCAGGCGCCGCCGGCACGCCGCCGGTGCTCGATCTCGTGCATCTGGGCCTCGGCCCGGACGGTCACACGGCGTCGCTGGTGCCGGGCGATCCCGTGCTGGACGAAGACTTCGCGAACGTGGGCCTCACGCAGCCGTACATGGGCCACCGCCGCATGACGCTAACGTATCCCGTGATCAATCGCGCGCGCTGCGTGCTGTTCGTCGTGGACGGCGCCGACAAGGCCCCGGCGCTTGCTGCGCTGCGTCGCGGCGACACGAAGATTCCGGCGTCGCACGTCACGGGGGAACGACTCGTGGTGATCGCGGACGCCGCGGCCGCCGGCGATGCCGCAAGTCGGGCTTCAGCCCGACGCGATGGGTCGATGCCGGACTGAAGTCCGACCTACAGAGAACCAACGGAGCACCCATGGAATTCCCGCACAACCAGGACATCGACACGCTCTGCATCAACACGATCCGCACGCTGTCGATCGACGCGGTGCAGGCGGCGAACTCCGGGCATCCCGGCGCGCCGATGGCTCTCGCGCCGCTCGCCTACGTGCTGTGGAATCGCGTGATGCGCTTCGATCCGGCCGATCCGGTCTGGCCCAATCGCGACCGTTTCGTGCTCTCCAACGGCCACGCGTCGATGCTCCTGTGGTCGATCCTGCACCTCACGGGCGTCAGGGCGGTCAATCCGGAGTACGAGGTGCTCGGCCGGCCGTCGGTCACGCTCGAGGACATCAAGCGTTTTCGCCAGATCGGCAGTCACGCGCCCGGCCATCCCGAGTATCACCTCGTGTCCGGGGTGGAGACGACGACGGGGCCGCTGGGGCAGGGGATCGCCACGAGCGTGGGCATGGCGATGGCACAGAAGTGGCTGGCCTCGCGCTACAACCAGCCCGACTTCGCCGTCTTCGATTACGACATCTACGCGACGTGCGGCGACGGCTGTCTCATGGAGGGCATCGGCGCCGAGGCCGCGTCGCTCGCGGGGCACCTGCAACTCGACAACCTCTGCTGGATCTACGACAACAACCACATCACCATCGAAGGCAACACGCGCATCGCGTTCACCGAGGACGTGGCCGCGCGCTTCATGGGATACCAGTGGAACGTGCTGCGCGTGGGCGACGCGAACGACCTGGAGCGCATCGAGCACGCGCTTCGCGTATTCAAGCTGACGAAGAAGCGGCCGACGCTCATCATCCTGGACACGCACATCGGCTACGGGTCGCCGCATCGCCAGGACACCGCCGCCGCGCACGGCGAGCCGCTCGGTCCCGAGGAAGTGAAGCTCACCAAGCGCAACTACGGCTGGCCCGAGGACGCGCAGTTCCTCGTGCCCGACGGCGTGGTTGATCACTTCGCGCAGGGTATCGGCGCGCGGGGAGCGAAGGATCATGCCGGCTGGGAGGCGCTCATGACGCGCTACCGCGCCGCGCACCCCGCGCTCGCGGCCGAGATCGACGCCATGCAGAAGCGCGAATTGCCCGCGGGCTGGGACCGCGACCTGCCCACGTTCGCGTCGGACCCCAAGGGCATCGCGGGCCGCGACG
>CAZIZD010000357.1:0-4778 GCA_964543615.1 uncultured Alcaligenaceae bacterium
CCCCGACTCGGCGAGCACACGCGCGAAGTACTGCGGGAAGCGGGCTATGCGGACGCGGAGATCGACGCGCTGGTCGCGGAAGGCGCGATCGCCTGATTCGCATCGAAGGGCGGGCGCCGTCACCGCGCCACCCGGGAGGCCCGGGTGCGGAAGCTCCGTTGATCTCCATCAAGGCTGCGCGGACACACTGCGCGCCCAATGAGGTCGTTGGCGGCGGAGGCAATTGGTGTCCGTGCTGCCGGGGTAACGAGGTATGGCATGCAAGCGAAAGTGGCGGGCCTGCTGCTGCTTGTCTGCGCTCAACTGATGCGTGGCGTCCTCGCCGCTCCTTTCGCCTACATCCCCAACTTCGGCAGCAACGACGTCTCGGTGATCGACACCGCGACCGACACGGTGGTCGCAACGATTGCCGTCGCGGCCGGTCCCGTCGGAGTCGCCGTAAGTGGCGACGGAACGCGCGCCTACGTATCGAACACGTCTGGCAAATCGGTGTCCGTCATCGACACGGCCTCGAATGCCGTGATCGGCACCGTCGCTCTTCCAGTAGAGCCCTATGGCATCGCCGTCAATCGAGCAGGAACCCGCGCCCTGGTCACGAGCATCGAGGCGAACGCGGTCATGGTGATCGACACCAACACCCGCGCCGTCGTCGCAACGATCCCGACGGCGAGCCGCACTTGGGGCATCGCCATCGATTCGACAGACCAATTCGCCTACGTAGGTGTCTTCGGAGATGGCCTGACGAATGCCGTCGCGGTCATCAGGATCGCGGACTCCACTTTGACCGCCATGATCCCGGTACCCGCCTGTGCCACGGGCATCGCCGCCAATCCGCTTGGCAGGGCCGTCTACGCCACGAATTCATGCGGCAATCAGGCCTGGGTGGTCGATGTGGTGGCGCGCACCTACGAAACCTCGGT
Source organism: uncultured Alcaligenaceae bacterium (assembly GCA_964543615.1). GTDB lineage: Bacteria > Pseudomonadota > Gammaproteobacteria > Burkholderiales > Casimicrobiaceae > VBCG01. The sequence continues at coordinate 921 of CAZIZD010000357.1, forward strand.
TCCGGTGCCGCCCTTCCCATACGGGATTGCAGTCAACCCTGCGGGCACTCGTGTCTTCGTTGCCAGCGGGGCCGGGACCATCACGGTATTCGACGCGTCGACCTACGCCAAGACGGCCTCCATACTGGTCGATGGCGGAGGTGGACAGCCAAAGGGAGTCACCATCAGCCCGGACGGGCTGCGCGCCTACGTCGCCAATCAGAACCGAAACGAGGTGCTGGTCGTGGACACGGAGACGAACGCCATCGTTCGCACGATACCGGTCGGGACGAGCCCGATTGCATTGGGGCAGGCGATGGCCCCAGCGCCCCGCGTGGTATCGCCGGTCCTCGAGATACCCACGATGGAGCGCGAAGTTCTGGCGATAGTCGCTGCAGGTCTTTTGCTCTTGGGTCTCGCACGGCTCCGCGACGGCCGGATTCAGCGGTCGCCGTCAGGGCACTAGCACCGCGGCGCCGATCAGGCGCCCTTCACGCAGCGCCGCGAGCGCTTCGTTGGCCTGCGCCAACGGGTACGGCGTCGTGTGCGTGCGCACGCCCGCCTGCGCCGCCAGCGCCATGAATGCGTCGCCGTCGGCACGCGTCAGGTTCGCCACCGACACCACGCGCCGCTCGCCCCACAGGATCGAGTACGGGAACGACGGAATGTCGCTCATATGGATGCCCGCGCACACGACCGTGCCGCCCTTGCGCACCGCGCGCAAAGCCGCAGGGACCAGCGCCCCGACGGGCGCGAAGATCAGCGCGGCATCGAGCTCGAAGGGCGCGTCGGCGTCGCTGTCGCCGGCCCAGGCGGCACCGAGCGCGCGTGCGAACGCCTGCGCCTGCGTGTCGCCGCGGCGCGTGAATGCCGCGATCTCGCGGCCCTGATGACGCGCGAGCTGCGCGACGATGTGCGCGGCCGCGCCGAATCCGTAGATGCCGAGACGCGGCGCATCGCCGGCCATGCGCAGCGCACGATAGCCGATGAGCCCCGCGCAGAGCCACGGCGCGATCTCGACGTCGCCGAATCCCGGCGGCAACGCAAAGCAGAAGTGCGCGTCGGCGACCGCAAGCTCCGCGTAGCCGCCGTCGATCGTGTACCCCGTGAAGCGCGCGTGGTCGCAGAGGTTCTCCTCCTCGCGCGCGCAATAGGCGCAGGTGCCGCACGTGTGCCCGAGCCACGGCACGCCGACGCGATCGCCGACCGAGAAGCCCGTGACACCTCCACCCATCGCTTCGACCGTGCCGGTGATCTCGTGGCCGGGAATCACCGGCGAGCGCGCGTCGGGTAGCTCGCCGTCGACCACGTGAAGATCGGTGCGGCACACGCCGCACGCGCGCACGCGGATGAGCAGTTGCCCCCGCGCGGGCACGGGATCGGGGATGTCGACGAGCTCGAGCGGCGTGCCCGGCGCGCGCAGGACCATGGCCTTCATGGTCCTATTCTACGACCGCCTAACGCTTCATTGCCTTGAGGGCACCCAGCATCTTCTCGACGTGCTTGGTCGGATTGAGGCTCATGTAGTGATACGCCACCGAGCCGTCGGGCGCAATCACGTAGGAGATGCGGTTCGCGTACTCGGGCCGCGTCTTGAGCACCGCATCGTACGATTTCATGACGCTCTGTTTCTCGTCGGAGGCAACCGGGAACCGGCTCTGGCACGCCTGGACGGAAAATTTGGCGAGCGTGTCGATGTCGTCCCCGGACACCCCCACTACCGTTGCGCCGAGCGCCTCGAACTCCGGAATGGCCTCGGCAAAGAGATGCGCCTCGAACGAGCAGCCTTCCGAGTACGCGGCCGGAAAGAAGTAGAGCACCACCGGGCCCTTGCGCAGCGCCTCCGCCAGCGAGTAGGGATAGGCCTTGCCAGCCAGCGCGGCGGTGGCCTCGAAGTCCGGCGCCCGCTCGCCGATGTCGAGCGCGGCGCGCACCGGTGCGGCCAGCGTAAGGACCGAGAGCGACGCGACGACCAAACGCAACATGGATGCCTCCTTCCGAATCATGCCACCCTTCGCCATAGTCGTTCGCCCCAGTGCGTCCTTACGGGGGACCATGCGACTGGCCGGCGTCGCCGCGCTTACCCTCCTCCTCGCGGCGTGTGGCATGGCCCCGATCCGCAGCGAGACGGCGACGACCTCGGCCTACCCGCCCGCCACCGAGAGCCCGCTGGTGCGGATCGCCAGGGACTCGACCCCGCCCGGCGACGAGGGGCTGTCCGGATTCCGCCTCATGCCCGCGGGCTTCTATTCGCTCGATGCGCGCGTGGAACTCGCCAGGCGCGCGACGCGCTCGCTCGACGTCCAGTACTACCAGATCAACAACGACAAGACGGGCCACCTGCTCCTGCGCCAGTTGCGCGACGCGGCGCAACGTGGCGTGCGCGTGCGCCTCATCGTCGACGACCTCTACACCATCGGTGGCGACGAGCTCTTCGTCGGGCTGGCCGCGTTCGCGAACGTCGAGGTGCGGCTGTTCAACCCGTTCTGCTGCGCCCGCGAGAGCCTGCTCTCGAAGTTCGTGGCGTCGCTCTCCGACTTCGGTCGGCTCAACCACCGCATGCACAACAAGCTGTTCATCGCCGACAGCGCGATGGTCGTGGCCGGCGGACGCAACATCGCCGACGAGTACTTCATGCGCAGCGCCTCGGACAACTTCGTCGACATGGACGTCCTGTTCGTCGGCGCCGTGGTGCCGCAACTGGCCAACATCTTCGATCGTTACTGGAACAGCCGGCACGTGTACCCCGTCCAGGACGTGATCCGGTCCCCGCTCACCAATGCGCAGGAGCGCGAACGGTTCAACGCGCTGGTCGACGAAGGGGAGCAGATGATGTCGCTCATCCTCCCTCCCATCGACATCCTGGGCTACGGCCCGATCAGCGACGACTTGCGGGACGGCCGGCTCGGGCTGCACTGGGGCAAGGCGGCCGCGTTTGCCGACCCGCCCGAAAAGGTGACCGCGAGAAACGACGACGAGGCGCGCAGCATGAGCGTGACCATGAGCGTGATGGACCTCGTGATCGCATCGAAGATGGAAGTCGTGCTCTCGTCGCCCTACTTCGTACCCGGGACGATGGGGGTGGACGCCTTCGCGGGATTGCGCAAGCGCAACGTCAAGGTCACCGTGCTCACCAACTCGCTCGCGAGCAACGACGAGCCGCTCGTGCACACAGGATACGCACGGTATCGGGTGGACCTGCTGCGGCACGGCGTGGACCTGTACGAGTTGAGCCCCACGCGCTCCACCCAGAACAAGCGCCTCATGCTGCCCGGGGCATCGCGCGGCCGCCTGCACGCCAAGACCGCCGTGATCGATCGCCACCTGGTGTTCATCGGCTCGATGAACCTCGACCCGCGCTCGGCCAGCAAGAACACCGAGCTCGGCATCATCGTCGACAGCCCCGAGCTCGCGAAGGAAGTGCTGCGCGTGATCCACATCAGCAAGCTGCAGAGCGCCTATCGCGTGCGCCTTGGCGAGAGCACCGGCACGCTCGAATGGCTCACCATGGACGACGACAAGGAGGTGGTGCTGGTGACCGAGCCCGACACGACCTTCCTCGACCGCGTGCAGAACTGGCTGTTCGCGCCGTTCGTGCCCGAGCAGGAGTTGTAGAATTCCGATGGATAACGGGGTCGCAGGCGTGCGCTTCGCGCACGCGCGGCCCCGTCTTTGCAATGAGAAGACTACGCCGCAGCGAGCTGCCCGAAAACACCGAGGCGCTCGCCCGCTTCCTGATCGGCAAGACGCTCGTGCGCGACGCCCCCGAGGGACGCACGAGCGGGCGCATCGTCGAGACCGAGGCCTACGTGCCCGGCGATGCGAGCGGTCATGCGTACGTCGGCGAGACCGCCCGCAACCGTTCGCTCTTCCTGCGCC
>CAZIZD010000358.1:0-4775 GCA_964543615.1 uncultured Alcaligenaceae bacterium
TCTCGCGGCCGCGATCCGATTCCGGCCGAAGCTCCTCGACTGCCTGGCCGAGGGCTACTCGCGCGCCGACCTGCGCGCCGACCTCGTCGCGGGCATCACGGTGGGCATCGTCGCACTGCCGCTCGCGATGGCCTTCGCTATCGCGTCCGGCGTGCCGCCGCAGGCAGGCATCTTCACCGCGATCATCGCGGGATTCCTGATCTCGCTCCTCGGCGGATCGCGCGTGCAGATCGGCGGCCCCACCGGCGCATACATCGTCATCGTCTACGCGATCGTCGTGCAATACGGCGTGGCGAACCTCATCGTGTGCACGGTCGCATCGGGCGTGCTACTGCTCGTGATGGGCATGACGCGGCTGGGCGGCCTCATTCGCTTCATCCCGGTGTCGATCGTGATCGGCTTCACCAACGGCATCGCCATCCTCATCCTGCTCTCGCAGGTGAAGGATTTCCTCGGGCTCAAGATCACCATGCCCGAGGAGTTCTTCGCGCGCATGCGCGCTATCGCGACCAACGTCGGGCAGGTCGACCCGGTGACGATCGCGATCGGGGTCGCCTGCCTGGCCGTGCTGATCGTGTGGCCCAAGGCCATCACGACCGAGGGCCAGGCTCTGGAGGCCGAGGACCACCACACGCCCATCGTCGGCGGCGACGGGCACGTCCCCGGACGCGACCGCGCGTTCGCCAACACGGTGCGCCGCGGCCGGATGCTCATGACACGGCTGCCGAGCCCGATCGTCGTGCTCGTGGCCGCGGGCATCGCCGCCGCGCTCCTGCATCTCGACGTCGAGACGATCGGGACGCGATTCGGCGGCATCCCGCAACAGCTCCCTGCCTTCGCCCTGCCCGACATCTCGCTGTCCACGCTGCGCAACCTCGTAGCACCCACCATCACCATCGCGCTCCTCGGCGCGATCGAGTCGCTGCTCTCGGCGCGCGTCGCGGATGCACAGATCGACGACCGCCACGACCCCAACCAGGAGTTGATGGCGCAGGGCATCGCCAACATCGTGGCACCCTTCTTCGGCGGCATCCCCGCCACCGGCGCGATCGCGCGCACCGCCACCAACATCCGCACCGGCGGGCGCACGCCCATCGCCGGGATCGTGCATGCAATCACGCTCCTCGTCGTGGTGCTGGTGGCCGCGCCGCTCGCGCAGTACGTCCCCCTGGCCGCGCTGTCCGCAGTGCTCATCATCGTCGCCGTCAACATGGGCGACTGGCACGCGTTCCGGGACCTGCGCAAATACTCCATTCCGTATCGCGCCGTGCTGCTGTCGACGTTCGTGATCACGGTGGTGTTCGACCTCACGCTCGCGGTCGAGATCGGCCTCGTGCTCGCGAGCCTCTTCTTCATCTATCGCGTGAGCGAGCTCACGCGCGTCGAGGCCCTCAACCTCGACGGCGTGCCGCCGGGTGTCGCGGCCTACAAGGTCTTCGGCTCGATTTTCTTCGGGTCGGTGGGCAAGCTCGAGCCGTTGCTCGACCCCGTCCGCACGCCCGCGCGCATCGTGATCCTCGAGATGCACCAGGTGATCAGCATGGACACCACCGGCCTCGAGACGCTGCAGTCGTTGCACAAGACCCTCGTCAAGCGCGGCGGGCGGCTCATCCTGTGCGGCCTCAACCGCAACCCCGCCGAGCAGGTGGCGCGCCTCGCGTTCCTTGATCCCGCGGACGTCGTCCCGCACCTGGCCGCCGCGCTGTTCCGCGCCCACAAGATCGCGGGCGAGACCGCGCAGCCCGAGCTCTTTGCGTCCGCCGCGGACGACGACGCGTAGGAATCGCGATGCGGCAGCTGATCGTGCAGGGCGGCGGCGGTTTCCTCATGGAGAAGAGCCGCCTGCTCGACCGCCACTTCCTGCGCGCGACGAACAAGCCCAATCCGCGCGTGTGCTTCGTCGGTACGGCGAGCGGGGACGCGGAGTCGGCGCGCTACAAGTTCTACGAGGCGATGGCCACGCTCGACTGCCGCCCGACGCACCTGTCGCTCATCCAGCCTCCGACGGCCGACCTCGCGGGCTTCGTGCAGGAGCAGGACGCGATTTACGTGGGCGGCGGCAACACGCGCTCGTTGCTCGCCCTGTGGCGCGAGTGGGGGCTCGACACCGCGCTGCGCGCGGCGTACGAGCGCGGGGTCGTGTTGGGCGGTATCAGCGCGGGAATGATCTGCTGGTTCGAGTACGGCATCACCGACTCGAACCCGGGCACGCTGTCGCCTTTGCGCTGCCTCGGATGGCTCGACGGGACGGCCTGCCCGCACTACGACGGCGAGGCCGAACGGCGTCCGGCGTTCCATCGCATGCTGGCCGCGGGCCGCATCCCGCCGGGCTACGCGGCCGACGACGGCGCGGCGCTGCACTTCGTCGACGAGCAGCTTGCCGAGGTGGTGGTCTCGCGCGCGGGCGCCGCGGCGTACCGTCTCACGCTTACGCACGGCGAGGTCGTGGAAAGCGCGCTGCCTGCGCGCTTCCTCGGCGCCGCGTGAACGCCGCCTAGCCCGACGCCTTGCGCCCGCGACCGCCGCGCGCGGGCGCGCCGCGACGCTTGGCGTCGGCATCGAGCACCGGCTTCAGATATCGCCCGGTGTAGCTCGCGGGGTTCGCCGCGACGGCTTCGGGCGGTCCCGCCGCGATGATCGTCCCGCCGCCCGCGCCGCCTTCCGGGCCCAGGTCGACGATCCAGTCGGCCGTCTTGATGACGTCGAGGTTGTGCTCGATCACCACCACTGTGTTGCCGTGGTCGCGCAGGCGATGCAGGACGGTGAGCAGGAGCTCGATGTCGTGGAAGTGCAGGCCCGTGGTCGGCTCGTCGAGGATGTAGAGCGTGCGGCCCGTGTCGCGCTTACTGAGCTCGAGGGCGAGCTTCACGCGTTGCGCCTCGCCGCCCGACAGCGTGGTCGCCGACTGCCCGAGCGTGATGTAGCCCAGGCCCACGTCGAGCAGCGTGGCGAGCTTGCGCGCCACGGCCGGCACCGGCTCGAAGAACGCGTGCGCCTGTTCGACCGTCATCGAGAGCACCTCGTGGATGCTCTTCTGCTTGTAGCGGATCTCGAGCGTCTCGCGGTTGTAGCGCTGGCCGTGGCAGACGTCGCACGGCACGTAGACGTCGGGCAGGAAGTGCATCTCGACCTTGATGAGGCCGTCGCCCTGGCAGGCCTCGCAGCGTCCGCCCTTGACGTTGAACGAGAAGCGGCCCGGCCCGTATCCGCGCTCGCGCGCTTCCTTCACCTGCGCGAAGAGCTCGCGGATCGGGGTGAAAAGCCCAGTGTAAGTCGCCGGGTTGGAGCGCGGCGTGCGGCCGATCGGGCTCTGGTCGACGCTGATCACCTTGTCGAAATGCTCGAGCCCCTCGATCTCGGCGTAGGGCGCGGGCTCCTCGGCGCTGTCGTAAAGATGGCGCGCCACGGCGTGATACAGCGTGTCGTTGATGAGCGTCGACTTGCCCGAGCCCGAGACCCCCGTCACGCAGACGAACAGGCCCACGGGAAGGTCGAGCGTCACGCTCCTGAGGTTGTTGCCGCTCGCGCCGGCGATGCGGAGCTCACGCTCCTTGTCGCCTTTGTGACGCTTGTCGGGAATCGGGATGCGCCGATGCCCCGCGAGGTACTGCCCGGTGAGCGAATGCGCGGCATGCCGGATTTCCTCCGGCGTCCCCTGCGCGACGACCTGCCCCCCGTGCTCGCCCGCGCCGGGCCCCATGTCGACGACGTGGTCGGCGGAGTTGATCGCGTCCTCGTCGTGCTCGACCACGATGACGCTGTTGCCGAGGTCGCGCAGGTGCTTCAGCGTGGCGAGCAGCCGGTCGTTGTCGCGCTGGTGCAGCCCGATCGAGGGCTCGTCGAGCACGTACATGACGCCGGTGAGGCCGGAGCCGATCTGCGACGCAAGCCGGATGCGCTGCGCCTCCCCGCCCGACAGGGTCTCGGCGGAACGGTCGAGCGCAAGGTAATCGAGACCCACGTTGTTGAGGAACGTGAGCCGGCTCATGATCTCCTTGACGATGCGGTCGGAGATCGCCGCCTTCTGCCCGTCGAGCCTGACGCTGCGGAAGTAGTCCATCGTCGACTTGAGCGGCAGCCCGGAGATCTCGTAGATCGCGCGCGCCGTGTCGCCTTCGCCGACCTTGACGAAGCGCGCCTCGCGTCGCAGGCGCGTGCCGTCGCACTCGGGGCACGGCTTGTTGTTGAGGTACTTCGCGAGCTCCTCGCGCACCATCACCGAATCGGTCTCGCGGTAGCGCCGCTCGAGGTTGGGCAGGATGCCCTCGAACGCGTGCTCGCGCGTGAGCGGCTTGCCGCGGTCGGAGAGATACGTGAACGGTATCTTCTCGTCGCCCGACCCGTTCAGCACGAGGTTCTGCACGCGCTCGGGCAGCTTCGCGAACGGCTTCTCGATGTCGAAGCCGACGTGCTTGGCGAGGCTCGTGAGGAGCTGGAAGTAGAACTGGTTGCGCCGGTCCCAGCCGCGGATCGCGCCCGACGCGAGCGAGAGCTGCGGGAAGCCGACCACGCGCTTGGGATCGAAGAACGTGATCTGGCCCAAACCGTCGCAGCGCGGGCACGCGCCGAGGGGACTGTTGAAGGAGAAGAGGCGCGGCTCGAGCTCCTGCAGCGAATAGTTGCAGACGGGGCAGGCGAACTTGGCCGAAAAGAGATGCTCGGCGGTGCCGTCCATCTCCACCGCGATCGCGCGCCCGTCGCCGTGGCGCAGCGCGGTCTCGTACGACTCCGCGAGCCGTTGCTTGAACTCCTCGCGCACGCGCAGTCGATCGACC